>DAOVIU010000135.1 GCA_030673585.1 Pseudomonadota bacterium
CCCTTGTCCACAAGGGCAAACAGGGGAACAACGAGGCCATCGGGGATGACCCTGCGTAAGAAGGCAACCCGGGCGATCATTCCCGGCCGAATCTCGCGTTTCGGGTTTTCGATGAGAACCTTGACGTGAAAGGTTTTGGTGGCTGGATCGGCCTTGTAAGCCACAAAGTCAATGGTCCCGGTGAGCCGACGTCCCGGAAAGGCGTCAACAGTAACCATGGCTTTTTGCCCGGGACGAAAATACCGTACATCGAGTTCGGGGACGTTGACATTGATCTTGATCTTATCCACGTTGACGATGTCGGCGACGGGATCACCCCTGTCCACGAACTCACCGACATCGACATGAAGGTAGTTGACCACGCCGTTGACGGGAGAATGTAAAAACCCTCGGTCGTAATGGAGCTTTGCCCTGCGCAGGTTAGTCAGGGCAAGGGTCCGTTTGTTCTGGCTGCGGTCCAACTCCTCGTTTGCGATGACCTTGCGTTCGGAGAGCATTTTTCGACGCTGATAGAGCTTATCGGCCAAGTCGAAGGAAGCCTCAGCTTGGTCCAGAGCGGCCTTGAGGACCGAGACGTCAATTTTGGCTATGAGCTGCCCTTTCCTCACTGACTGGCCCTCCTTGGGATCTATCCACTCGACAACGCCGTCCGTCTCGGAGGCCAAACGAACGTCTTGCCAGGCCTCGGTTTCCCCTGGAAGCACGAGCACGTCTTTAACGGGGGTCGGCTTAATCGTGATGACGGATACCTTGACCTTCTTGGGTTGGGACTGCTTGTTTTTAGTCTCGACCTTTCCCTCGGAACGGCCGCAACCAGCCACGATGATCAAGGCTAATAGAAGGAACAAGATAGGAGATGAACGGTGAAGAGTACGTTTCATCTATCGCCTTCCTCTTTCCGTTTGCATCAAATTTGCATCAAAAAGGAAACCCTCTTCGAGGAGATTACCTCCTGGATGGATTGCCCTCTATTTTTAGCCCTCCCAAGAAGATCCTCACGAGGGTATCGACCACTTCCTCCTCCGAGAACGGGAGCGGCGGTCCGCTTATGGATGCTTCCTGGTCTGCAAGGTACATATTCGCCGTCTCAATAAAGAGCTGAGCCGCAATCTGGGGATTGACCTTCTTGAACGCCCCGTCTTGTATCCTCTGTTGAATATAGGGAGCCAGGAGCTCAGGGAGTGGCGGTCCCGTCTCTCCCCCCTGGTGGAACATCTCGCCGAAGCGTGGACCCTCAAGGGCGCTGAAAATACCCAGTCGCACAATCCTGCGATCTTGTAAGCCGTGCTTTATGACGTGAAGGGCAAACGCTCTCAGGACTCCAAGATCATCTTTTTCCGCCATCTTCTCCTCAACCTCCGGCGGGACCGGATGCTGGCTGAAGAGCTCCGTTAAAGCCGCGCGGTAGAGGTCCTCCTTGGTCTTGAAATGCTGAAAGATGAGGGTTTCACTCACATTAGCCAGCTCAGCGATCTCCCTGGTTCTGGTGCCGCTGAATCCTTTCTCGGCGAAGAGGGTCAGGGCGGCGTTGATTATCTGTCTCCGCCTCTCCTCACCGGTCAGGCGCTCGTTTTTTTTCGTCACCTTCCCCATTCCCCCTACAAACTTAGTAAGTAATTACTTACATTATAATCGTCATCAGTTCACTTTGCAAGGGGTTTCCCATGATTTTCATTCCAGGAAGATGTGGAGAGAACCCAAACGGCTGAAAAGTTCACCCCCTTTGCCTTCTATCCGCTTGAGCATAACGAGGTCCCCAACATTCGGTAATCTCTCTTAAGATATAGATATGAGTTTTACCGACGGATCCTCTGAGAGATGCAATCGAGCCCATTGCATCAACGAGAGGCTATGAAAAAAGAATGGGGCCAAGAAGTGGATCAATTCAAAAATGATGGAATCCCGGTAATACAGCATGAGACTTCCCACCTGGTAAGGAGAGCTCTTAACGTCGTTGATCCCATCTCTGCTGTCTTCCATGCTAAATTCATTGGTCTTGCCATGGGAAAACCGTTTGCTGGTGTATCTGGGAAGCAATTTTTTTGCGCCTTTCAGTGCGAAAAATCGTAGGGGTTTTTTGATAGATACACCCTTACGTAGGGATTCATAAAAAGCATTTCAATGACAAAAATTTCTTGCTCCATGAAAGAATTTATTGTATATAAACCCACAGAACATAATCACAGGAGGATGACATGGAAAAGAAAAGAATTATCGAAATGGTTAGAAAGGGCATGCCTGATGAGGAAATAATGAGGGAATTGGGCATCCAAACCAAAGCGTCACTGAAGAAGATGTACTACGATGCGTTAGTTGAAGGCGGGAAGATAAAGGATATCATGACAGAGAGGCAAACGAAAAAACCAAAACCCAGGAAAAGATCCTTGACCATTGGTAAAAGGGGAACCATTCTTCTTAGCAAGCCTTTACTCGTGGAGCAGCTCGGTTTCAAAAAAGGAGATAAGTTTGCCGTATCCAAGAGGAAGAACAGTATCATCCTGAAAAAACAATAAGTTAAAGAAGCTTGTAAGAATATCGGGACAGCTTCGTTTACTGCTCCACCAGCCGTCAAGTTATAGCTTTTCCATGTTCCCTCACTGGTAAGGTTTGGCTCGGCTTGGAACCCCCATTCACTTCAAGCCGAGTTTTCAATTTCGGCAGACCTCTTTTTTTCAACAGTATTCGCTTCTTGTACCCTCTCGTTGATGTCCATGGAAATACTGGTGGTAGATGGCTTCTCATGGTAAAGGGGACATCGCAATGGGGATCAGGGCTCAATATCAGCGACGGGACAAAGAATTGTCAAGCACACCCAGGTCACCAAAAAAGGAGGAGGGATTAAAGGGGGTTTTTACGGCGATGGTTACCGACGGATAGGTCGAGAGCTTCCTTCAGCTTGGGGGGGCGGGAATACTCAAGAAAGTCCCTTCTCGTATCTCATCTTCAATTTTGGAATCCACACCCCAAAGGAAAAACGGCAAGCTGATTTACTCCCTGAAAAATCCAAATGGTAATGCCTTATTTTTCCGGGCCTCGAGAACGGCCTGCCCTTGACGGAGTAATTAACCTCGACCGGACATTCCTCGGTCTTGAGGAGAAGCTTGAATATCCTGCGGACATTTCCATGGGCCAGGGATGACTCAATCATCATGCCGTCATCGCAAAGATTGGCCGTGGTCCCGAAAAAGGTATTCCTGCCGATCTCGAATAAAACCGGGATCTCAAACCGAATCCTGTTGGAATTCCTTCTCTCTTCTTCCAATGCCCATTCCCACGCGATGGAGGGTATATACTCCCGCAATCGTATCCCTTATTCCCTTTGCCCTGGCATTGACCGAGGAATGTATTTATCCCCTTGGATAGTTTGGCCTTATCAAAGAAACGAAAAGTGAGTTTATCATAATATAATGCGCTTCAATTGCAATGCCGGTTATTGGGAAATATCCTGAGAAGCGCTTAATTAGCTCAAAATTTTTGGCATTTTCCGCATTAATTGCCGATTTACGATACGAAGCGCACATGATCGCACTCGATCGTTGTCCTTATTACTCGAGCCTCCGAATAACAAATCATTGCATTTTCCCCATGGGATTGGGTAAATTGGGAGAACTTCACGAGGAGGAATTCACCATGGGATACGGGTATCGAGGCAAGATCCTGCATGTAGATTTGAACAATCGAAAGGTAGAGGTAGAGGATAAGGACGATACCTTCTATCGCACTTACTTGGGAGGTCGAGGGATTGGCTATCACTATCTACTCAAAGAGGTTCCCCCCCGCATCGATCCCTTTTCGCCGGAGAATATGTTGATCCTGGCTACGGGAGTTATGACGGGCTCGCCTCTGGCGGCATCTTGCCGGTTCTCAGCCGTGGGGAAATCACCGCTTACGGGAGCAGCAGGTGAGTCGGAGGCGGCAGGTTTTTTCGGCCCGGAGCTCAAAATGGCTGGGTTTGACGCCATTGTTTTCCGAGGCAGAGCTGACAAACCCATCTACCTCTGGGTGACCGGCGGAAAGGCCGAGATCAAGGATGCCTCTCATCTGGTGGATCAAGGAGCTCGGGAGGTTGAGGATGCCATCCGCAAGGAGATGGGAAGCAGCAAGATCCGAGTTGCCCAGACGGGATTGGCCGGGATGAATCGGGTCCGTTTTGCCAATATCACCAACAACCTGGGACATTTCAACGGGCGAAATGGATTCGGAGCCCTGATGGGATCGAAGAATGTCCGGGCCGTCGCGGCCTTGGGAATGGAGAAAATCCCCTTTTTCGACCCCGAATTCCTGCGACGGACGGCGCAGAACTATGCCAGAACCTTTAAGGATAACCCCTTGGGCAGCAGCCTATATGTTTACGGGACCACGGCCTTTTGCGGGATCCTCTCCGTTGGGGGGGCCTTGCCCGTTGACAACTTTCGACGGAGCGCCCTGGAAGATCCCACTCCCGTCACCGGGGATACGTACAATGAAGTGCTCCTGAAGAAGAGAAAGGGGTGCTACGCCTGTCCCATCCGCTGCAAGCGAGGCATTGCCCTGGATGATGCCAAGTACGGCGTTGATTCGCGCTATGGTGGGCCCGAATACGAGACCATGGCAGCCCTGGGGACCAATCTCAATATCCTGGACCTGAAGGCCATCGCCAAGGGGAATGAGATCTGCAATCGCTACTGCATGGATACCATCTCGGCCGGAATGATCATCGCCTTTGCGTGCGAGTGTTTCGAGAAGGGGGTCATTACCAAGGCGGACACGGACGGGCTGGAGCTTCGCTTCGGGGATGCGGACTTGATGATCCAACTGCTGGAGATGATGGCTCGACGGGAGGGCTTTGGCGATCTTCTGGCGGAAGGAGTAGCCCGATTGGCCCAGAAGTGGGGTGTCATGAACCAACCGTATCATCTCTCGGTCAAGGGCCAGGAGCTTCCCATGCACGACCCCCGGGCAAAGGTAGGGGTTGGTATGGGGTACGCCTTTAGCACCTACGGGGCGGACCACATGAATGCTCCTCACGATCCCTTCTTCGTGGATGAGAATTCCTTTATGTTTCAATCCGTCAAGCCCCTAGGGATTTATAAACCCATGCATGCCACGGATATTACCACGGAGAAGGTGAGAACCTACGCGTTGCTGGATACCCTGTGGAAGATGCAGGACGCCTTGGGGTTGTGCGTGTTCGGATACGCGCCCCGGGGTGTGATGACCCTGGATCTGATGGTCCGGTGCCTGAATGCCATCACG
>DAOVIU010000031.1 GCA_030673585.1 Pseudomonadota bacterium
AAATCCAAATGACAAAATCCAAATGTCAAATATGGAGAATTTCAAATTACAAAATCCAAATACCAAATGCCAAATAACTGATAACGAACACCGAATAACGAAACACGGCTCACGGACACGAAACACGATTCACGGGCACGGAATTCCACGGACACGCCCCACGAGCACGAACACGGATTTCCACGGACACGAAGCTCACGGACACGAGCCACATGCGGACTGCTTTCATCTACACCGATCGATATGCCGACTACGATTATGGACTCGCCCACCCGCTGAGGATCGTTCGCCTCAAATTGACCTATGAGCTCATCAAGGCCTACGGGCTCCTCGCCCTTCCGTCGACGAGATTCGTCGAGACCCGGGAGGCGACGGAGGAGGAGGTCTTCCTTTTCCACAGCCGAGACTATGTGGATGTCTTGAAACGGGCCAGCCAGGGCTCCCCCGTAGGGGAGGCCTTCATGTATGGCCTGGGACCCGGGGATAATCCCATATTCGACGGCCTGTGGGAATGGTCCCTCCTGGCTACCGGAGCGAGCATTCAAGGCGCTCGGTTGGTCGTCGAGAAGGAGGCGGATATCGCCTTCACCGTCGCCGGGGGGCTCCACCATGCCTTCCGCGATCGTGCCTCGGGTTTCTGTTATGTGAACGACCCGGTCATTACCATCCTCTGGCTCTTGGAACAAGGCAAACGCGTGGCCTACATCGATATCGACGCCCATCACGGAGATGGCGTTCAACGGGCCTTCTATGGGACGGACCGGGTTATGACCATATCGCTGCATGAAAGCGGAAACTTCCTGTTTCCCGGGTCGGGATTCGAGTACGAGATGGGGGAGGGGGAGGGAGAGGGATACTCCGTCAACGTTCCCCTCTATCCCCTCACCGATGACGAGACATACCTGTGGGCCTTTGAAGAAGTCGTCCCCCCTCTGATAGGGGAATTTAAGCCCGACGTGATGGTGACGCAGCTGGGAGTCGATACTTTCTATAGCGACCCCCTCACCCATCTCTGTTTGACCACGCGGGGATTTACCAAGGTGATCGAGAAGCTGAGGGATCTCTCGATCCCCTGGGTCGCCCTGGGTGGAGGTGGCTATGAGGTCGGCAATGTGGCTAGGGCGTGGACCCTTGCCTGGGCAATTATGAACGGGGTTGAACTGGAGGATGAGATTCCCGGTCCCTTCGAGGAAATAGGTCGGCGGCTGGGGTTGAGGGAAGATACCTTGAGGGATGTTCTCCTATCCATCCCGCACGGGAGGCGGCAAGAGGCCAGGATGGAGGCCGAACGGGTGGTGAATTACCTGAAAAGGGCCATTCTCTCGGAGAGCAAGGATTCCCCATAGCGATTTCGGAGCTAAAAATTGTGGCCTTTGATGAAAGTTGGCACACCTTTTGCTAAAAATCCCGCCTTTTCGTTTGACTTTTACCCATCTTTTGCTATAGTTTTACAGGGATACAGCCTGAGAAGGTGAGTTGTGAAGTACGCGTTGTTGGTCGGCGATGGCATGGCCGATTACCCATTGGAGGAGTTAGGGGGCAGGACCCCGTTGATGGCCGCAAACACGCCTAATATGGATTGGATTGCCCGAAATGGCGCGGTTGGGCTGGTCAAGACCATTCCCCCTGGATTCTCCAGCGGAACCGAGATCGCGAATATGTCCCTGCTCGGGTACGATCCCGCCCGATATTTTACGGGAAGAGGTCCCCTTGAAGCGGCCAGCATGGGGGTTTCCCTCGAAGCGGATGACGTGGCCTTTCGCTGCAACCTGGTAAGCCTCGAGGTTTTCGGTTCTCAGGTGATCATGGAGGACTTTACCGCCGGCCACATATCCTCAGATGAGGCCCGGCAAATTATCCAGGATATCGATAGGGAGTTGGGAACCGAGGCCATTCGATTCTATCCCGGCCTCAGCTACCGTCATATTATGGTTTGGAAAGGAGCGGGGAGTAATACGGGGCTCGAAAGCCTTTCCATTGTACCACCCCATGACATCCTGGGGAAGGGGATCTTCGATTACCTTCCCGAGGTGGGGGGCGAGGACGGAATCGTTGATCTCCTCACCCGTTCCCAGGTCCTGTTAAAGGAGCATCCCGTAAACCTGGCCAGGATGGAAAGGGGAGTGAAGCCTGCCAATTCCATCTGGGTGTGGGGGCAGGGCAGGAGGCCCCAGATTCCCACGCTGGCAGAGAGGTTCGGGGTAAAGGGATCGGTTGTCTGCGCCGTCGACCTCCTCAAGGGCCTTGGGCTGTATGCTGGGCTGGAGGTAATCGACGTCCCGGGGGCAACGGGGTATTTCGACACCAATTACCGAGGGAAGGCGGAATATGGGCTCAGGGAGCTGGAGGAAAAGGATTTGGTGTTTATTCACGTGGAAGCACCGGATGAGGCGGGCCATAGCGGGGACATTCCCAAGAAGATAGAGACCATCGAGACCTTCGATAAGGAGGTGGTGGGGACGATACTCGAGGGGTTGCGAGACTCGGAGGAATATCGCGTAATGGTTCTCCCGGATCACGCCACTCCCATCCCCCTCAGGACCCACGCCCCCGATCCCGTCCCCTTTGCCATATACGATTCCCGTCGCAGGAGGAGTTGGCCAGCGGGAATGAGCTTCGACGAGGAGTCGGTTAGACAAAGTGGTGTCACTATCGAAGATGGTTATCAAATCATGGATGCCTTCATGAGGGGTGAGTAAGACTTGAGGTCGAAGTTTATCTTCATTACGGGAGGAGTTGTCTCATCCCTGGGCAAGGGTTTGGCCTCGGCATCCATTGGAGCCCTGATGGAGAGTCGGGGATTGACCGTCAGCCTGTTGAAATTCGACCCGTATATCAATGTCGATCCGGGCACCATGAACCCCTTCCAGCACGGCGAGGTCTTCGTTACCGATGATGGGGCCGAGACGGACCTGGATCTTGGACACTATGAACGCTACACCCAGGCAACGATGGGGAGGAAGAACAACTTCACCACAGGGCAGATATACGATGCGGTCATCTCCAAGGAGAGAAGGGGCGAATACCTGGGCGGGACGGTGCAGGTCATCCCGCACATTACCGATGAGATTAAATCCAAGGTTCTCGATTTGGCCGATAACGTCGATCTGGTGATTGTTGAAGTGGGCGGAACGGTGGGGGATATCGAGAGCCTTCCGTTCTTGGAGGCCATCCGTCAGTTACGGAACGATGTGGGAAGGGAGAATACGGCCTATATCCACCTCACCCTGGTTCCCTATATTGAGACGGCCGGGGAGCTCAAGACCAAACCCACCCAGCATAGCGTCAAGGCGCTTCGAGAGATCGGCATTCAGCCCGATATCATCCTCTGCCGAACCAGCCGTTTTCTCACGCCCCAGGTGAAGGAGAAGATCTCCCTGTTCTGCAACGTCGACAAGGACGCGGTCATTACGGCCAAGGACGTGGAGTCCATCTATGAAGTTCCCGCCGTCTTCTACCAGGAGGGCTTGGATGACAGGTTGGTCGAATTGCTCAACATTTGGACGGGACGCCCCAACCTATCGCCTTGGGAACGGTTGGTGAAGAAGGTAAAGAATCCGAAGCGATCAACCTCCATTGCCGTGGTGGGAAAGTATGTCCACCTGAAGGATTCGTACAAAAGCCTGCACGAGGCCTTAATCCATGGGGGGGTCGCCAACGATTGTCGGGTCGACCTGAACTATGTCGATTCCGAGAGGCTGGAGGGGAAGCGGGTGAGCGAATTGCTCAGGGAGGCCAGTGGGATTCTGGTACCAGGGGGATTTGGCCAGAGGGGAATTGACGGAAAGATCAAGGCGGTTCAGTATGCCAGGGAGAAGAGAATTCCCTTCTTCGGGATTTGCCTCGGGATGCAGGCGGCGGTTATCGAGTTCGCGAGAAATGTGGCGGGCCTGAAGAGGGCCCACAGCTCGGAATTCGACAAAGGTACCGCGGCC
Organism: Pseudomonadota bacterium; assembly: GCA_030673585.1. The sequence continues at coordinate 3,936 of DAOVIU010000031.1, forward strand.
CCGGTCATCTATCTCATGGAGCAGTGGGTTGACCGGAATAAGGTGGTCCAGAAGCGGGACATCCACTCGGATAAAGGGGGGACCATGAGGCTGGGCGCGTACCCCTGTAAGCTGGAGGAGAAGAGCTTGGCCTTTCGGGCCTATAACAGGAAGATGATCTGGGAGAGACATCGACATCGGTATGAATTCAATAACGGATACAGGGATGTGTTGACCAAGTCGGGACTGAAGGTGAGCGGTATATCCCCGGACGGGGAATTGGTAGAGATCGTCGAGCTGAGGAGCCACCCATGGTTTTTGGGATGTCAGTTCCACCCGGAATTCAAGTCCCATGCCATGGACCCGCACCCGCTTTTTCGCGATTTTATCAAGGCATCCTTGGGGAGCAAGGGGGTGTCGAGCTCGGGGAGGCGGAAGAGGGGGAAGACTCGGTCCCGGCGGGAAGGTTAAATGGCCACTAGAGAAGTCCACGTCAATTCCGTTACCATCGGAGGGGATAGGCCCTTGGTCCTCGTAGCGGGTTCCTGTGTGATCGAAGGCGAAGAGGTTACCTTAAGGATCGCGAAGGGGATCAAGGAAATCGCCTCGAGGGTCGGGATGGCCCTGATTTTCAAGAGCTCGTATGATAAGGCCAACCGCTCTTCCATCCATTCCTACAGGGGGCCGGGGTTGGATGAGGGCCTAAGAATCCTGCGTCGGGTAAAGGAGGAGTTGCGTCTTCCGGTGCTCTCCGATGTCCATCGTTTTGAGGAGATTGAGAGGGCCTCGACCCTTTTGGATGTGATTCAGGTTCCGGCTTTCCTCTGCAGGCAGACCGATTTCATCGTGGAAGTGGCGAGAGCGGGAAAGGCGATCAACATCAAAAAGGGCCCCTTTCTCGCCCCATGGGATATGCGCAACGTCATCGAAAAGGTCACGTCCACGGGGAATCAGAACCTGCTCTTGACGGAACGGGGGACTACGTTTGGATATAACAACCTGGTCAGCGACATGCGATCGTTGGCCATCATGAGGTCTTTCGGTTATCCCGTTGTCTACGATGCCACCCATAGCGTGCAGCTTCCCGGGGCGGGTGGTGATCGTTCGGGGGGCCAGCGGGAGTTAGTTCCCCAATTGGCCAGGGCGGCTACGGCGACGGGAATTGATGCGTTGTTCATGGAGGTTCATGAGGATCCTTCACGAGCGTTGTGTGACGGCGGCAATAGCGTATCGCTGGACGAAATAGGGTACTTCTTGACGCAGGTGAAGGAGATCGATCGGATCGTGAAGGACGGTGGGCCATGAGCGTGGAGAGGGGAAGACGGGTCCTCAAGATCGAGGCCGATGCCATACGCTCCCTCAGGGATAAGATCGATGAGAATTTCGCGAGGGCCGTGGAAATCATCTACCATTGCAGGGGGAAGGTGGTGGTGATGGGGGTCGGGAAGTCCGGCATCGTCGCGAGGAAGATTGCCGCTACCCTGGCGAGCACCGGGACGCCCGCCTTCTTTTTGCATCCCGTGGATGGGTTGCATGGCGATTTGGGGATGCTGGTCAAGGAGGATATCGTGATGATCCTCTCCAATAGCGGTGAAACGGACGAGGTTTCCAGGGTTTTGCCCCTTCTCCAGCGGTACGGGACCAGGCTCATCGCCATCACTGGGAACATAAACTCCAACCTGGCAAAGGCAGGGGATGTGGTTTTGGATGTGAGCGTAAAGGAGGAGGCCTGTCCCTTTGGCCTGGTCCCAACGGCAAGCACGACGGCGGCCATGGCCTTGGGGGATGCCTTGGCCATCGCCCTTCTCGACCGGAGGGGATTTAAGGAGAACGACTTCGCCACTCTTCATCCCGGGGGACACTTGGGCAAGAAATGGTTGAAGGTCGGGGAGCTCATGCATACCGGAGAGGCCTTTCCCATGGTCGGAGAGGACACCTTGATGAGGGAGGCGATTTTTGAGATAACCTCCAAGAGGCTGGGAGTAACAGGTGTTGTCGACGCCGGTGGGAAGCTGGTAGGGGTTATCACCGATGGGGATCTCCGGCGGGCTTTGGAGAAATATGGGGATCTACTCAACCGAAAGGCATCGGACATTATGACACGGGATCCCAAGTGGATCGACGAAGATTCCCTCGCCGCCAAAGCAGTGCAAAAGATGGAGGAATACTCCATTACCTCGCTTTTCGTCTTTAAGGGCGAGGGGGATAGAACCCCCTTTGGCATCATTCACCTCCATGATCTGCTGAAGGCGGGCGTCGTTTAATGAGCTCAAGGAGCCTGGAAAAGGCGAAAAATGTTAAGCTCTTGATCTTGGACGTGGATGGGGTTTTAACCGATGGGAGGATTGTCATCGATGATCGAGGGGTTGAAACCAAATTCTTCGATGTGAGGGATGGTCATGGGATCAAGTTACTGAAACGCGCTCACATCGAGGTGGCCATCATCACGGGGAGACAATCCCAAGTCGTCTCTCACCGGGCACGGGAATTGGGAATCGATTCGGTTTACCAAAATATCCATGATAAATTAGAGGTCTATGAGGCCATATTGAAGGAGAAAGGGTTGAAGGACGGGGAGGTCGGTTTCGTGGGAGATGACATCGTCGATCTGCCCCTGCTGAAGAGGGTGGGATTTTCCGCGGTTGTCGCCGATGGAATCGAGGAACTGAAACCATATGCGAATTATGTCTCAAAGAACAAAGGGGGCAGGGGGGCGGTGAGGGAGATCTCCGAGTTGATCCTGAAGGCCCAGGGGAAGTGGCCCCAATTGATGGAGAGATATCTGAAATAATGACCGGATTGAGAATTTTTATCTTATCGTTGATCTGTTCCGTGGCGGTGGCGACCCTCCTTACCATCCAGTGGAGCCGCAGGGGAGAAGAGGAGAGCGTTCCTCAAATGGAGGTAGAGGCCGACCTGACCTCAAAGAATATCCACCTCGTGGGGGACAGGTCGGGATTGAAGGGGTGGGAATTGGAGGCAAAGAAAGCTCGACATTTCCTCGGTGAGAATATGACCATGCTCGAGGGTATCGAGGCCGCCTTTTATATCGAAAAGGGAGGTGTGATCCGGTTGAAGGGGGACCGTGGAAAGATCCTCCACCAAAGCAAGGATATCGAGCTTCAGGGGAATGTCCTCGTCTTCACGGCCGACGGGTATCGGTTGACGACTAACGATCTCCATTACCTCAACGCAGTGAAGCAGATCACATCTTCCCATCGGGTCGATATCACGGGAAATGGCGTGGAGATAACCGGAAAGGGGATGTCCATCGATCTGGTTACGGGGAAACTCACCATGGCGGGGAGGGTGGAAACCGTCCTTTCGGATGCCCTCAAGGGGTGGAAGGGCATGATACCAGGGTGGAATCGATGAAATGCTGGTATCCAGCACTTTCCATTGTTATCGTGCTGTCGGTGGTGAGTGGGATTCCGACACCCCCGGTTGCGGAAGAACGGGACAAGAAGGGCTTTGGTTTTGAGCTCAGGAAGAGCTCTCAGCCCATTCGGATACAATCGGATGGGCTGGAGTGGGATTATAAGGGGCGTGTGGTTACCTTTACGGGGAACGTCGTCGCTCATCAAGAGGATGTAACCCTCTATTCGGATCGATTGGTCATTTATTACGACGAGGCCACGAGCGAGCTGACCCAAATCGTCGCAGAGGGAGCGGTGAGGATCGTTCAACTGGACAGGAGGGCAACGGGGGAGAAGGCGGTTTTTCATAACCCCGAGAAGAAGATCGTCCTCACGGGAAGACCGGTCATCAGGCAGGGGAAGAATGTGGTCATAGGGGAGAAGATCACCATTTTCGTCGACCGGGATTGGGTTGAGGTGGAAAGGGCGGATGTGACCATATCACCCGAGGAGGTAGAGGAGGGGAGCAAGCCCCGTGCTGAAAGGCAGGGTTCGTAGCAATGACGACCTTATCCGTGGAGGGATTGGCGAAATCCTTTGGGGAGAAGAGGGCGGTCGATAATGTAAGCCTTGAAGTAAGAGGAGGGGAGGTAGTGGGGCTTCTGGGCCCGAATGGAGCGGGTAAGACCACTGCCTTCTATCTGATCACGGGGCTTCTCAAGCCCACTGGGGGCAGGGTTCACCTGGATGGGGAGGATTTGACGAGCTACCCCATGTACATGAGGGCGAGAAAGGGAATCGGGTATTTACCCCAGGAACCATCGGTTTTCAGGAAGCTGACGGTCGAGGAGAATATTCTTGCCATTCTGGAAACCCTCGATATGCCCGCGGGGGAAAGACAGAAGAGGCTGGAGGAATTGTTGGGGGAATTAGGCCTTTCCCCCATCGCCAAGAGGAAGGCCTACACCCTCTCGGGAGGAGAACAGAGGCGGGTGGAGATCACCAGGGCTCTCGTTCTTTCCCCATCGTTCATCCTTTTGGATGAGCCCTTTGCGGGAATTGACCCCATTGCCGTTGTCGATATCCAAAACATCATTTTTCAGTTGCAATCCAAGGGCATTGGGATTATCATTACCGATCATAACGTGCGGGAAACGCTGGGTGTCTGCGACAGAGCGTACATTATCAATGAAGGGAGAATTCTGGAACAGGGGACACCCGAGGAGATCGCCCAAAGTAAAAGGGCGCGGAAGATCTATCTGGGCGAGGGTTTTCGTTTGGTTCAATAAGGGGGCGGGGACGGAGTAGAATCATGGCACTTGAGCTCAAACAGAGTCTCAAACAGACTCAGCAGTTGGTGATAACCCCCCAACTTCAGCAGGCCATCAAATTGCTCCAGCTCACCAGGGTGGAGTTGGTGGACTTGATTCAAGACGAGATGGAGGAGAACCCCCTGCTGGAAGTGAGCGAAATGGACGAGGAGGAGCCAAA
>DAOVIU010000200.1 GCA_030673585.1 Pseudomonadota bacterium
CCCATTGTCGTCGCGGGGATTCAGACGGCACCCTTCAGCGATGAGGAGATGATGTTCAGGATTACCAAGGGCTGTGCCGCGGATCGGTGCATCGACGGAATTTGGGGCGGATTTCTCCTGAAAATCGAGGGGAAGTACGATGTCATCGCGGATACGCCGACTGAAATATACCAGTACAGAAAGGCGGTTGAAATAATGCGGAAGGCCATCAGCGCTGCGGGAAGACCGGGCATGATCATCATTAACAATGCCCCCACAAGCCTCGCCACGATAGCGATGTATAGCGAGGAAAGCGGCCTTCGGAGGACGGATGGAGTCGAATCCACGGGGATCTCCGAGCTTAAAGTGGCCTATGACGACCTTAACCGCAGCGCCTTTGGCCTTGTTAATGGAATGAATATACGCGGCGCACATAGCTCGGTTATCGGAGGATTTTCGGGACCTCCTGAAGGGGCAGCGATTGTAGCAGTGGCGGCGAGCCTCCAGCTTGTAGCCATCCAAAAGGCTAACCTCTTCCGGTGTGGAGTCGTCGAGGCTTTGGTCAAGAGCCGGGTTACCAGAAAGGAATTGTGGGCCGCGGGGACGGCTATTCAGGGGGTGAATCGAAATACCAAGCTTATTGTCGATGGTTCGATTGGAGACCACCCCGCAGCGGGCCCCGGGACGAAACAGTACTTCTACGAATCGGCTGCCGGCCATATCGTTTCGACGGTAATGGGCGCTCACTCCACTGCCGGCACGAGGAAGTTCGTGGTCGGAAACATATGCAATTACGGCACCCCATTGGAGTCGCGCTGGATGGGCGAGGTATGCAAGGGCGCCGTTGGGATGGATCGAGCAACTGCCGATCGGCTCGTAAGATATCTCCTGACAAAATACGAGAATAGACTAAAGGATGCTCCGGAGGGGGAAACATTTGAAAAATTGTACGATGGGGAAAAACTCGAACCATTGCCCCATTATCGGAAGCTGTACGAAGAAGTGAAGGGAGAACTGCGGGATCAAGGTTTGAATTTCAGGGATTAAAGGAGGGGTGGATGGAGCTTTCGAATGTGTCACCAGAACAGAAGGATGTGTTGGATTCGCTTAGGGATGCCATCGTGGCAATAGAGGAGGGAAAGGCCAAGGAAATTGCGGACAACATCGTCAATGAGGGGATTGATCCGAATATCGCCATGAGGTATTCCATCGCCGATGCTGCAATCAAGGTCGGCGAGAAATTCGACAGCGGTGAATACTTTCTTCCCCCCCTCGTTATGGCAGGGGACTTGATGGATGAGGTGAGTGAAATACTGGGGAGAAATATTCCCCCGGAGCGGATTGTGGCCAAAAAGGTCATCGTCATTGGAACGGTTCAGGGGGATCTGCATAGCGTGGGCAAGAACCTCGTTGCCACGATGTTAAAATCGAGTGGGTTCGACGTTCACGATATGGGAGTCGATGTGCCGAGCTTTTCCTTTATAGAAAAGGCGAAGGAACTCAATGCCGATATGATTGCCCTCTCATCCCTGCTCACGACGACGATGCCGTATCAAAAGGAGGTCATCGATGACCTCGTAAGCATAGGGTCGAGGGACCGATTTAAGGTGATGGTCGGCGGAGGGCCCGTGACAAAACAATACGCGGAGGAGATTGGTGCGGATGGATACGGCAGGGATGCGATGGAAGCTCTGAGGGAGGCAAAGAAGCTGTTGGCTTAATGAAGGCAATGGGAATGAGGAGAGGGAAAGAAAGGATTACGTCGTATGATCGGGTTGTTGGAGATCGCTGAAAGAACCCAAACCGGTGAAAAGGTTGAGGAAAAGAAATGGGATATGGAGCTGTTTCACACCATAAGCCAGTTAGTAAAGAAGTACGGAATTGAATTTCCCGGGGAGCACTGTTTCATTAACACGGATGATGACCTCGTTGAAAGGGCCTTTGAGGCCGGCATGGAATGTCTCGAGAAGATGGGAATTTACTGTATCACCACCCGGAGACGGGTGAGGCTTAGCAGAGAAGAGATCCTCACGGCCATACATGAGGCTCCCACCGAAATCCCTATGGGCCAGGGTAAGGATAGAAGGGTGTGGAAACAGAGGAAGATCGAGGGAAGGGAAAAGCTCAATGTCTGCCCCGGCCACCATTCCCCGTACTCGGAGGACCTTGCTCCTCTGGTCGTCGGGAACTTCGCCCGGATTCCCCGCACGGATTTTATCGAGGGATTTAATAGTTCCACCGTTGATGGCCGGAAAATCATGGGAGCTCCGATGGAGGTCTACGCCTCACGTCGGCAGGTAGGATGGATGAGGGAGGGAGTTCAAAAGGCCGGACGGCCTGGTTTGGCCATTGTTTACTATCCGATCAACACCAGAGCGGAAGATTTGATCTGCGTGATGGACCCGGAGCGTGGTCTGAGAAGGACAGATGGTATTTTGCTCACGCTGTTGCCCGATTTGAAGATGGAACAGGACATGCTTTCGGCAGCCATCGTTTACGAGGAGTATGGTTCCTTTAAACTGAGCGGCAGCTTTTCCATAGCTGGCGGATTCTGTGGAGGGATTGAGGGGGCTATTGTCGAGGGGATTGCTAAACCAATTGCCTGTATGATTGCCTATCGGGATTACATTCACTATACGGGTGTTGAACATATTCACATGTTGAACGCACGCCAAATTCTCATTCCCGGAATCAATTGGGCCAGATCCGTGGTAAACCAGGCCCTTAATCGATTTTCCCACACCATCTGTATGAGGTGGGTAATCCCAACTTCGGGGCCGGGAACGGAATTGAATTTGCTTGAAGGGGCCATGCAATCAATTGAAGCGGCGATAAACGGGATGAACCTGTATGCCCCAAGACAGTGCCGCACAACCACAAATCACGGGCAGACGCCGCTGGAAGCTGAATGGATGATCGAGGTTTCAGATGCGGTCATCGAGCGGGGGTTCGACCGGCAAGGGGCAAACGAGTTGGTGGCAAAGCTAGCAAAGCGCTTCGAAGGGGAAAAACCTCAGGAGGGATACAGCATTACGGAATGTTATGATCTAGTTCGCCACAAACCCAAGCCGGACTATGAAAAGATCTACATGAACGTAAAGAAACAGCTCAAAGAGATGGGGCTGAATTTGATGTAAAGAGCGTTACATACCAAGGGAAGTTCGATGATGTGACTTCTCGGTCCCAGCTATGCCTTCAAGTCCGCATAATACTCCCTCAGGATGGCCAAGACCTCCGGACGGCTGAATTCCTCTGGAACAGGATCTCCCTGGGTAAGCATCTTTCGCAACAATGTCCCGCTCAGGATCAGACGATCTTCCTTGCCGTGGGGGCAGGTCTTAAAGGACCCCATTTCCTTGCATTTATAGCAATAAAACGTCCAATCTATGGGGAGTATCTTTATAGCCAGAGCCTCCTCTGGAATCTCGGAAAATATTTTCTGAGCATCAAATGGACCATAGTAGTCCCCCACGCCCGCATGGTCTCGACCGACGATCATGTGACTGGCTCCGTAGTTCTGCCTGAAAACCGCATGGAGCAAAGCTTCGCGTGGACCGGCATACCTCATCTCCATCGGGTAAACCTTGGTTACCACTCTCCCCTCCGGAAAGTAGTTATCGATCAACGCCTGTACGCAACGCACACGAACCTCAGCAGGGATGTCCCCCTCCTTCAGCTTCCCAACCAGCTGGTGGACGAAAACACCATCCGAAACCTCAAGGCCAATCTTGGCGAGATACTCATGGGATCGATGCATCGGATTGCGTAGTTGAAGGACTGCAATGGTCTGCCACCCTCGTTGCTCAAATATGGCCCGAGTCTCCTCGGGCCGCGCGTAGAGACTGGGGAATCGATCGGGATAGTCAAGCTCGCTGAATACCGTCACCGGGCCCGCAATATTGAACTCTCCCTGATCCATCACCTTAGCTACCCCCGGATGGCTTTGATCATTCGTCATGAAGATCTGCTTGCACTCGTAGCGTTTATCGATGGTATATTTCTCCTCTAGCTTCATGGAACCCATCAACACACCGCTTTCCCTGTCCACCAGGGCCACCTCATCGCCCTCTCTTAATCCTGAGGCCTCATCCCCGGATACCGAAAGCGTGATTGGAATAGGCCAGAACGTGCCGTTTCCCATCTTGAATTCCTCGCAGATCCCCTTCCAGTCCTCGCTTCCCATAAAGCCGATTACTGGGCTAAATGCGCCGATACCAATCATGATCAAATCCGACGTCTCCCTGGATGTCATACACACTTTCCTTAGCAGCTCGGCCCTTTTTGTGGCCTC
>DAOVIU010000286.1 GCA_030673585.1 Pseudomonadota bacterium
AATTTAGCCTTAAGGAGATTGTGATTCTTTTCCCAAGTTCTTGTTCAAGGAGATTGATCTCATGAGGAAAGAGGTGGCAATTATTGGCGTCGGACAGAGCGCCTTCGTCCGGGGTTATGAGGGTTCCATCAGGGAGCTGGCCTTTGAGGGGTACCGGGAGGCCATGAAGGATGCAAACCTGACCCCAAAGGATATTGATGCCTCCATTATCTGCTCGGCTCCGGAATACGATAAACAGAGAACACCTGCGGGAGTGCTGGCCGAATATCTGGGCTTAAATCCCAAGCCTACCTTCTATATCGAAAGCGTGTGTTCTTCCACTAGCACGGGGCTTCGAGTGGCCTATTCCCTGATCAAATCGGGCCTCCACGATGTAATCCTTGTCCTCGGATTTCAGAAAATGTCGGAGATTAGCTCCGCGGATTCTCAGGAGAGGATGGGTAGGGGGGCTGACATCATGTGGGAAGCCCCCTTCGGGACGATGATGCCGGCCTACTATGCCATGCACGCCCGAGCCCACTTCGACAAATACGGGACTACGGAGGGGGATTTAGCGTTAATTCGGGTCAAGGCGGCTCGCTACGGATCAATGAACGAAAAGGCCGTCTACCGGAAGGAGGTCACCCTGGAGCAGGTCATGACCTCGGATGTCGTTTCCAGCCCCCTGAAGCGATTCGATTGCTGTGCCAATGCCGATGGTTCCTCCTGCATCATCGTGGCCAAGGGGGAAAAAGCGGCCCGGATGGCCGAAAAGCCGGTCTGGATTCTTGGTCTCGGAGCCGCATCGGCACCCCTCAACATGGCGGGCAGGGATTCGCTTACCGGCTTGAGCGTTGCTAGGGAAGCGGGAAGACAGGCGTACCGAATGGCGGAGGTTAGTCCCGGCGATATCGATGTGGCCGAGGTGCATGACTGTTTCACCATCGCTGAAATGATGGCCTATGAAGACCTGGGATTTGCCACACCCGGAGAAGGACCCAAGCTGATTAGGGAAAAGCAGACCTATATCGGCGGAAAAATCCCCATCAACGTGGACGGGGGCCTCTTATCCAAGGGACATCCTATCGGGGCCACAGGGGGATCACAGATAAGAACCATAGTCCTGCAATTGAGGGGTGAAGCCGGCCCGATGCAGGTAGAGGATGCCGAAGTTGGTCTGATCCATAACATCGGGGGTGTTGGCATCTACGGCAACGTAACTATCTTGGGGAGGGAATAGGATGGGATTTGAGCGATTCGGACAGGTCGGTTTTACGGCATTGAGCAAGGTGGACCATTTCGTCGACCTCTTGGAAGAAGGCAAGGTGGCGGGAACCCGTTGTAGGAAGTGCGGGGAATCCTTTTTCCCGCCGAGAGCCGATTGTTTTCAATGCCTTTCCGATGAAATGGAGTGGTTTGAGATAACCGGCCCGGGACGACTGATCTCCTATTCCACACTGATCTATGCGCCCACCGGTTTTGAGGGAGACCTTCCCTATACGATCGCCCTGGTCCAATTCGGCAGGGACATTAAGCTCTTTGGTCGATTGAGCAAGGAGATAAAGGCCGAGGAGATTAAAGTCGGCATGAGGGTTTGGGTAACTCCGGTGGGGCTCGCCAATGATCGCGTGTCCTACGAGTTCAGGGAGGCTTGAGCTACCTCGATCCTTGCTCGGAATGTTTAGTCGTGAAAGCTTTCAAGGCCGCGGCTTCTGTGAGGTTGCCTCAACTTCCTCAAGGCCTTTGCCTCGATCTGCCGGATTCTTTCCCTGGTTACTCCGAAGACCTTCCCAACCTCCTCCAGGGTGTGATCGCTCCTCTCCCCTATACCAAACCTCATCCTCAAGATTTTTTCCTCACGGGGAGTTAAGGTGGCCAGGACCTTCTCCACCTCTTCCGTTAACCGGAGGTTGATAACATCCTCTATGGGTGAGTTCGCCCCCTTATCCTCGATGAAATCCCCGAATCGACTGTCTTCATCTCCTATGGGGGTTTCCAGGGAAATGGGTTCCCGATACATATGGAGAACCTTATCCACCTTCTCCACCGGCAATCCGATCTTTTCCGCTATCTCCTTATTGGTGGGATCTCGCCCTAACTCCTTGAAGAGGGATTGGGATGTTTTGTGGATTCGATTTTCCGTCTCGATTAAATGAACGGGCAATCTTATGGTTCGGGATTTATCCGCAAGGGCTCGGGTAATGGCCTGGGTAATCCACCACGAGGCGTAGGTGCTGAATTTATACCCCTTTCGGTGATCAAATTTCATCACCGCCCTCATCAATCCCATATTCCCCTCCTGAATCAGATCCAGCAAGGGAAGCCCACGATAGCTAAACTTCTTTGCTATGCTGACCACAAGCCTCAAATTGGCCTGAATCATTTCGCCTGTGGCCTTTTTGAATTTGGATTCAACTTCCTTCAAATCCCGGATGTGCTCTTTCCACTGGTCCGTATCCAAGCCCAATTCGTCCAATTTGCTCGGATTTTTGATAATCTCCCTGGCTACCTGCCACAATCTCTCTATGATTCTCTCAACATGAGCATCCTTGAGATTGAGGCAACAGATCAATCGGTAAATGTCGGATACGGTAGCCCTCCGCATCCTCTCCACGGTGCTCTTTTTCTCTTTCTCCCGGGTTACCTTCTTCAGAAGGGCGAGTTTCTGGCTTTCACGGCCTAGGGCCTCCATTTTCTCAGTGATGGATAGAAATCGTCTCCTCTGGAACTCTTCCTCCTCAGGAGATACCTTGGTGAGTTCCTCGCCGTCCCGGGTAATTTCCCTCATTCTCATCGGGTTCATTTCCAGCTGCCGTTTGAGTTCAAACACCATTTTTCGGGCGACGGGAGATTCCAGGGCCAATTTTCTGCGTTCCCTCCCCCTCTCCTCAATCCTTTTGGCAACTTCCAGTTCCCTTTTACGGGTGAGAAGGGGGATATTTCCGATATCCCGGAGATATTTCCATATCGGGTTGTCCACCATCCGGGGGGAGATGGAACTAGGTGACCTGGAATTGCTGGCCTTATTCTCTTTTTTCTTCGGACTTTTGGGAATACGGATCGCCTTGCCGCTCGTGAAGTCCCTATTACGGTTACCTGGTCGACTCACGATGGACTCCTGCTCCCAAGAACTCATTCTCTCATCCCCGTCGGTGTAACGGATCTCCCCCGAGTCGAATAGTTCCTTTCCCTTTGGACACTCCGTACCTCCATGTAAAAAACCCTTTCACCGAGGTGAAAGGGTTTTTATTCGAATGAGAGGTACCGGATAGTTGCAATAGAGGCCTTTTGGAAAGAAGGAACCCAACGATGTTTCCTATTGGCCGGATTTTCTTTAAGCCCTTCCCCTCGATGGATCTCGGCCAATAAACTCAGCTTAGTATACTCCAAAAAACGTAT
>DAOVIU010000104.1 GCA_030673585.1 Pseudomonadota bacterium
GATTGTATCATTGAGGAAGAGACATGTGATTTTAGGCAACGGGGGCGCGGCTATTAATGCCATTCGGTCTATTCGAGGGTGCAACGATCGAGACGAAATCCTTCTGATTTCGAAGGAGAACTGCTCTGCCTATTGTCCCATGTTAACCCCCTTTTTCCTGCAAGAGAAGATATCTTTTGAAGATATGTTCCTCTGCGATGCGGAGTTCTATCGGAAAAGCGAGGTCCATCTCATTTTGGGGAAAGAAGCCGTGGGGGTTGAGCCATCTTCGAGGGAAGTGATACTGGAAGGCGGGAATTCTGTCCCATATGACACCCTTTTAATAGCCACGGGCAGTTCGCCCATCCTTCCGGACATTGAAGGGATAAGGCTTCCCCATGTCATGGGACTGCGAACACTTGATGATGCTGGAAAGATAAAGGGCGAATCAGAAAAGGCGAAGGATATAGTCTTTTTGGGGGGAGGCCTGGTCAGCCTACATGTCTTAAATGCCCTATATCGGCCAGACCTTCGCTTCACATTAGTAGTGGCGTCACCTCATGTCCTTTCTCTTATGGTCGATAAGGAAGGGGCGCGAGTCATCGAGGAGAGACTTGACGCATTCGGCGTCCGCATATTAAAGAGATGTGAGGCGCAAAGGATTACACGAGAAAGTGTCGTTTTGAATGATGGTGCCGAGCTTTGTGCTGATTTAGTAATCGTTGGGAAAGGAGTGAAGCCTAACATCGGTTTCTTAAAGGGGACTGAAATCCAAGTCAATACGGGAATTGGGGTTGATGGGTTTATGAGAACGAGTGTGGAGGATATTTTCGCTGCCGGTGATGTGACGGAAGCCAAGGATCCGATTTCGAATCAATGGCAGTTAAATCCGACTTGGCCCAATGCTATAGAACAGGGGAAGGCAGCAGGACTCAATATGATCGGGGGGGAAAGCCGTCTTATGCGCCATATTCGGATGAACGTATCGAGCCTATTCGGGCTGACGTTTGCATCATTCGGGTACGTGCCCGGGGAGGAAGAGCGAGTCGATGTTGTGAGAAGGGACGGACCGAATTACAGGAAGCTGATTTTTAAAGATCATCTATTTATCGGCGGAATTCTCATCGGGGAGTTGGATGATGCCGGAATCCTGGTGAATTTAGTTGAGCGAAGGGATCTCTATATGAATCTAAGGGCGGATATGCTGAAGGGTGACGGGTTTCGGCCTTATTGCCAAAATTTTTTGCCTGAGGGGAGTCTTAGGGTCAAGAGGTGCCGGACGACCAACGAAATTGGAGGGGGAGAAGAAGATGGACAAGGTTTTAAGCATTGACCCAATGAAATGTACGGGATGTCGAAGTTGTGAAGCCGCATGTTCCGCTTGGAAAGAGGGGGAAACGAATATTCTGAAATCGAGGATCCGAATGGTTCCTTTTATCGATGAAGCGTTCTTCTATCCCATTGTCTGTCAACAATGTGAGACCCCGTTTTGTGCCATTACATGTCCGACGGGGGCTCTAAGGAAGAATACGGAAACGGGTATGGTCGAACTCTATAGGGAAAAATGCGTGGGCTGTCGGCTTTGCCTCATGTCATGCCCCTTCGGCGCCATTACGGTTTTGGATGATGGTTTGGCTTCCAAATGTGATCTATGCGATGGGGACCCTATGTGTGTGAAGTTTTGTGAATTCGAGGCCCTGACCTATGCCGAACGGGATGATATAAATGCCAATAAGAGGGTGGCTGTCGCGGAGAAGGCCAAGAAGACCTTTGAAGAAATCACCTACAGAGAAGGGCTTTAAGAGATTCCTTTGAAAATTTTTGGGGGATTTTAAAATGGTTAGGGGAGGATATAAAGGGAAGATTCTACGGGTCGATTTAAGGAAAGAGAAGACTTGGGAAGAAAGGATTCCCAGCGAGGAAATTTTGAGGAAATATATAGGGGGATTGGGGTTGGGTGTTAAGATTTTGTCCGACGAATTGCCCGATAAGGCCAAACCGTTAGATCCTGAGAACCTTCTGATCTTTATGACTGGTCCCCTTACCGGAACGACGGTTCCCTGTTCATCGGATTGGACAGTGGTAACGCTCAACCATAATACGGGCTATACCGTTGGCGCTGGCCATTCCCACGGCTTCTTTGGGGCCTACCTTAAATTCGCCGGTTTTGATGGAATCGTTGTTCAAGGGGCGGCGAAAAGGCCCGTCTACATGTATATCAGGGATGGGCAGGTGGAGTTTAGGGATGCCAGCCGGATCTGGGGCAAGGATACCCACGAGACGGAGGACCTGGTCAAGGATGAGATTGGAGATTCTCGAGTAAGCGTGGCTGGCATTGGACCTGCTGGGGAGAACTTGCATTTTGGAGCTTGCATTGAGAACGATAAGCATCACACCGTTGCCAAGGCGGGTGTGGGAGCGGTGATGGGTTCAAAGAACTTGAAGGCGGTTGGGGTAAGGGGCAGTCAGGGGGTTCCCATCTTTAACCCTAAAGAATTTCTCTCCATAACCCTGGATTGGAGGAAGAAGCTATTTGAAAAGACGAAATTGAGCGGCCGTGTTTTAACGGCAACTCATATTCAACTTTTGGGTAAGGGAGGGATCACGAGGAATTACCCGGGGATTGCCGATTTCATAGGGGGGAAGAATTTAACCGATGTGGGTTTTGGACGTACCTATACGAACAGCGTGGTCCAAGGGGCCAAGGAGTTCAAGGTTGCCCCTGTGGCTTGTCACAGCTGTCCCATAGCCTGTTGCTACAGGGTTGAAATTACCAGTGGTCCGCACAAAGGGAAAGTGGCTACCTTGGGAGGGGGAGGCGAAAATATGGAGGGGGCAGCAGGCATCATCGGAGTATTGGACCCCGGGACAATCTTCTGGATGACCGATCTTTATGACCGTATGGGATTTGATACGGCTACGCCTGGTCTTGCCATAGCCCTGGCCTATGAGTGTTACGAGAAAGGGTTGTTGACCAAGAAGGATACCGGCGGACTGGAGTTGAGATGGGGCGATAGCGACGCAGCCGTCGTGCTCCTGAATAAACTCATCAAGCGGGAGGGGATTGGGAAGATCTTGGCGGAGGGGCCTAAAAAGGCGGCTGAACTCATTGGCGGAGATGCCCCAAAGTTTGCCGTTCACATCAAGGGAACCGGATATAACCTTCATGATTGGAGGGGGAAGTGGTCCATCATGCTGGGGCAGGTTACTGCCGGAGCTGGTCCCTGTTGGCAATCGGGTCAGGGCCCGGATTATCGGCCGGATCCCGACCTGGGATATTATGATTACTTAGAGCCTTTCAAGAAAGAAGGAGTCGCCCAGGCCACGAGGAAGGTTCAACTGAGGGCTATTTGGGAAGACTCCATAGGGATCTGTTTCTTTGGTGGAGGTCGGGGTATCCCAAAGGCTCTCGAATTCGGTCCTCGCGCCTTGGGCGCCCTGACGGGATGGGAGGATTTCGCCCTTGAGGAGGCCTTCCAGGTGGCTGAAAGGGTGATTACCCTGGAACGGTTGTTCAATATGAAGCGAGGACTGACGATCGAGAACGATCTGGAAATCTCACCGCGGCTCTTGGAGCCCCCTGATGCGGGTCCTGCCAAGGGCAAGACAATCGCTCCCTATCTCAGGGGACTGGTAAAAGAGTATTATGGATCGATGGGTTGGGACAGAGAAACGGGCAGGCCCCTGGACGAAACCATTAAGAAATTGGGGTTGTAACGGAAGCCGAGTTCTTGGTCCAGCAGGCTAGAGTGGATTTGCCGATATGACCAGCATCGTAATTCAGACGCTCATTGGTGGCATTGGAATGGGAAGCATCTATGCCCTGACGGCATTGGGTTATTCCATGATCTACCGTTCCATGGGGCTGATTAATTTTGCTCACGGCAGCGTTTTTATGATCGGTGCTTACATGGGTGTCGTCTTCTATGTGACCCTGAAACTGAACTTCTTTATCGCATTTCCGCTGGCGATCCTGGCGACGGCGGCTCTCGGGGTTGTATTGGAGAGGGTATTGCGACCGCTGTCCCGCTTCCAAATGATATTCATGCTAACAGGTACTATCGCTGTTGGAATCATCCTGGATAACTCGGCCTTGCTCATCTGGGGCGCCCTTGGGGTCTCAGTTCCAGCTCCTTTCGGAGAAACGCCCATCGAATTTTGGAATATAAGGTTAACGCGGCAGATCGTGGTCATTTTAATCATGGCCCCTGTCATCATGCTGATTCTGGAAACTGTTTTACGAAAGTCCACGTTGGGAAAAGCTCTGCGGGCAGCAGCCCAGGATGGGGAAATCGCGAGCACCATGGGTATCTCAATCAATCGGATGAATGCCATTACCTTCGCCATCGGGTCTGGATTGGCAGCAGCAGCGGGAATCCTGGTTTCTCCAATCTTCTACGTGACGCCTTCCATTGGCTGGTCTGTTGCCATCAAAGGATTTGCAGCGGCTATCCTGGGCGGCCTTGGCAATCCCGTCGGGGCCATGGTAGGAGGGATCATACTCGGTGTCATTGAAAGTAGTAGTGCCCTTTTTATCTCTTCTTCTTATAAATATGCGATTACTTTCATTGTCACCATTTTGGTCTTGATGGTGAAACCCACAGGCCTGATCAGCGAAAAGACGATTGAGAAGATTTAGGGAAGGGACGAAGATGTCTCCTCATTTTATTAGAAGAACGGCGCTTTCTTTTGTTCTGATTTTTTTTGCCATCATTCCCCTCATTTTGGAAAGCCCTTATTACATGCATCTTTTCAATATGGTCGGAATCTTCATTCTCCTGACCACCGGCCTTAATATCATCATTGGGTTTGGTGGTCAGTTCGCCTTGGCCCAGGCTGCCTTTTACGTATTTGGCGCCTATGCCTCAGCCCTCTTGACCATCCATACGGGGATGTCATTCTGGGTGGCATTACCTTTGTCCGGGATTCTTACAGCTATCGTGGGATTATTAATTGGGATTCCGAGCCTGAGGGTGACGGGACACTACTTGGCCATTTTGACATTTGGTCTGGCAGTGGTGATCCACGAAATAATCATCAACTGGACTGAACTGACCAATGGACCTCAGGGAATTCCCAAAATAGTGCAGCCCGCTTTGTTTGGCTTCAAGTTCGATTCGGATCACAAATATTTTTATATCATTTTTATCATTACCATTCTCGGCATCATTTTCGTTAAGAAGATGATCAACTCCCGAACTGGGAGAGCCCTAGTGGCCCTTCGAGAGAGTTACATCGCTGCCGAGGCCATGGGAATCAATACCTTTTATTATAAGACCTTGGCTTTTACGATAAGCGCCTTCTATGCGGGTATTGCAGGAAGCCTATACGCCCATCTGGTGACCTTCATCAGTCCTGACCTTGGTGGGGTTCACGAATTACTCACGATCTTTGCCATGATGATCATAGGAGGCCTTGGAACTATTGGCGGGCCGATATTAGGGGCTGGAATCATAACCTTTGGCAATGAATATTTGAGGGTATTGGGAGATCTTCGAATGGTCTTTTACGGTTTGATGATTTTGCTCTTCGTGATTTATCTCCCCAACGGATTAATCGTCGCGTGGGACCGGATTCGTTTGAGGCTATTTTCCACGTGAGGAGATAGCATGGAAATTCTGAAGGTGGAAAACATAACAAAAATTTTTGGGGGATTACGGGCCCTGGATAATGTCACCCTATCCATCAAAGAAGGGGAGATTCATGGGCTCATCGGACCAAATGGCTCGGGGAAGAGTACCCTTTTTAA
>DAOVIU010000150.1 GCA_030673585.1 Pseudomonadota bacterium
CATATCGCGTATGGATCATGCGCACTAGTCGCATTGGTAAGGGGGCCTTATCCTTATGGAGTTTAACACGGCAGGAGAATTTGGCGCTTTCAACAAATTACGCGTCTTTACGGGAAATTCCAATGTTCCCCTCGCTCAGATGATCTGCGAACACCTCGGCATTCCCTTGGGAAAGGCTCAGGTTAAGAAATTCAGCGATGGGGAGATTAACGTTGAGATCGACGAAAGCGTCAGGGGAATGGACGTCTTCGTTGTTCAATCCACGTGTCCACCCGTGAACGACAACGTAATGGAGCTCTTAATCCTCATGGACGCCTTGAAGAGGGCCTCAGCCGCGAGGATCAACGCGGTTATTCCCTATTATGGCTACGCCAGGCAGGACAAGAAGATCCTCCCCAGGGCCGCCATCAGCGCTAAATTGGTTGCCGACATCATCACCACGGCAGGGGCATCCCGAATTCTGACGGTAGAGCTCCACACCAGTCAAATCCAAGGCTTCTTCGACATACCCGTGGATCACCTTTACGCCTCTCCCATTCTATCGGAATACGTGAAGGAGCGATTTGAACGCGATCTGGTGATCGTTTCCCCGGATGCGGGAGGGGTGGAGAGGGCTCGGGCCTTTGCCAAGAGGCTGAACGTCACCCTGGCAATTATCGATAAGCGGCGGGAGATGCCCAGTGTGGCGAAGGCGATGCACATTATTGGTGATATAAGTGGGAAGGATGCGATTCTCCTCGATGATATGGTGGATACTGCGGGGACACTGTCTAGCGCGGCCCTTGCGCTGAAGGAAGGGGGGGCCGAAAATGTTTACGCCTATTGCACCCACCCGGTGCTTTCCGGGCGGGCCATAGATAGGCTCATGGGATCACCCCTGCAGGAGGTCATCGTTACCGACACTATTCCCTTAAAGGGCGAATCGGCTTCCTGCAAGAAACTGAAGATATTAACGGTGGCCCCCTTATTGGCAGAGGCCATCAAACGAATTCATCGGGATGAATCCGTGAGCTCACTATTCATATAGGACTTTCAAGGAGGAAGGGATGCCGAAACCGAAGCTGTCCGCCAAAATACGTATGCAATTCGGGAAGGAGGCGTCGAAAAAGCTACGCCAGAAGGGACTAATTCCGGCCATCTGCTATGGTCCCAAAACGGAGCCAGTCCCCCTCAGCTTGGATACCAAGGAGTTGATGAAAACCGTCGGCATGGGAGAAAACGTGCTCATCGATCTGATGATCGGAGATGGGAAGAAGGCAGCTCAAAAGGTGGTAGTGGTGAGGGATTTGCAAATCGATCCCATAAAGGATCAATACATCCATGCCGATCTGTTCGAAGTGGTAATGGACGAGGAAATCAGCGTGGAGGTACCCGTTGTCCTGGTGGGTAATCCAGAAGGGGTTAAGATGGGGGGAGTCCTCGAGCAGATAACGAGGGAGGTTACGGTGGAATGTCTTCCCGGGGATATTCCCCAAAACATAGAAGTGGATGTCTCTCACCTGGAGATAGGGGATACCATTCATATCGGGGATATCAAGCTGGATAAGGTGAATGTCATGGTCGATTCCACTACCACCGTTGTAACCCTAGTACCACCAACGGTGGAGAAGGTGGTCGTTGAAGAGGAGGTCGAGGAAGAGGTGCTTGAAGCGGAGGAGGCCGAAGGGGTTGAGGCAGAGGGAGAGGTTGAGGGGGAAGGGAAAGGCAAGGAATAGCAGGTTTCTCGGTGAATTTGATCGTTGGTTTGGGAAATCCGGGGAGAAAATATCGGCTCACCCGGCATAATACGGGTTTTTTGGTTGTCGATGAGTTGGCGAGGAGAAATGGAATCGCGCTGGGGGAGAGGAGATATAAAACCCGTTTCGGCAGAGGGCTCATCAAGGATCACGAGGTCATTTTGGCCAAACCAGTGGCCTTCATGAACCTGAGCGGATTGGCGGTGGGCCGCCTCATGGAGGCCTTCAATGTAGCCGAGAAGGATTTGATCGTGATCCAGGATGATGTAGATATCGATTTCGGACGGATCAAGATTAGGTTACGTGGCGGCCCGGGGGGTCATAAGGGGATAGAATCAATCCAGGACCTCTTGGGCGCTTCGGGATTCGTCAGGATCAAGGTCGGAATTGGAAGGCCCAAGAAGGGGTACCGGGATCTGAGCGATTACGTTTTGGAACCCTTTAACGATGATGAACGGGTCCTCCTGAAGGGAATCATTGGCCGCGCAGCCGAATCGGTGGAAACGATTCTCCGCGAAGGGGTTCAGGTAGCCATGGCTCGATTTAATTAGCCAAGTTTTGTGAAAAAATGAACATTAGGGAGGGCTAGTATGGATCCGATGTTTATCGCCGTCATCTCGGGAATCTTGGGTTTGATCTTCGCGCTCTTTCTCGTGCTCTCCGTTTTGAAGAACGATGAGGGGTCGGAGAAGATGAGGGAGATCTCCGCCGCCATCCAAGAAGGTGCAACGGCCTTTCTGGGACGGGAGTATCGAATTCTGGCCATCTTTGTGGTGATTGTGGCCGTATTCTTGGGCCTTATTCCGCGGCTGGGGTGGCTGGTTTCCCTTTCGTTCGTCTTCGGAGCTGTGTGCTCGGCCCTGGCGGGGTTGATCGGGATGAACATAGCTGTCCGTTCCAACGCTCGCACGGCTGCGGCGGCCCAGAAGAGTTTAAACCATGGGCTTCGGGTCGCCTTTCGAAGCGGGGGCGTGATGGGGATGTGTGTGGTTGGTATTGGCATCCTTGGCCTCAGCATCCTTTACTTCCTCTTTGGAGGTCGACCGGATTTTATGACCATCCTTCCAGGGTTCGGGTTTGGGGCCTCCTCGGTTGCCATCTTCGCCAGGACAGGGGGAGGTATTTATACCAAGGCGGCCGATATGGGGGCCGATTTGGTGGGAAAAGTGGAAAAGGGCATTCCCGAAGATGACCCGAGAAATGCCGCCGTAATAGCGGATTTCGTAGGGGATAATGTGGGGGATGTAGCCGGAATGGGAGCCGATCTCTTCGAATCCTACGTCGATTCCATCATCGCAACCATCACCCTGGCCATGGTTGCTATATTGCCCAGCATCAAGGGCGGCATGCCGTTAGTCCCAAATGAGAGAGTGGCATGGTATCTACCGATGATGGTTGCCGCGGGGGGAATCATCGCATCCATCATCGGGGCCTTCCTGGTCCGAGTGGGGGAAAAGCCGGAAATGGAAGCCCTGCTCACGGCCCTCCGTCGTGGCACCTTCTCGGCCTCCATTATCACGGCCATCTTCGCATATCTGGCTGTCTCTTTGCTCAAGGCCGATCTGGGGATCTTCTACGCTATCCTCGCGGGACTGGTTGCCGGAGTCCTCATTGGGGAGAGCACCAATTACTATACCTCCTATGCCTATTCCCCGACCCGACATGTCTCGGAGGCCTCACTAACGGGCGCGGGGACGACGGTGGTAAGGGGATTTGCCAACGGGCTCATGAGTACGTTCGCCCCCATTATTCTGGTAGGTGTAGCAATTATCGTTGCCCACCATTTCGCCGATATTTACGGTGTGGCCATTGCTGGCATTGGAATACTCTCCACGTTGGGAATTACCCTGGCCACCGATGCGTATGGGCCGGTGGCCGACAACTCAGGGGGAATCGTTGAAATGTCGGGGCTTCCGGCGGAGATAAGGGAGCGAACCGATGCCCTCGATTCGCTGGGAAATACGACCGCGGCAACGGGGAAAGGGTTCGCGATTGGGGCGGCGGCACTGACAGCCCTTGCCTTAATGTTATCCTACGCCAATGCCGCGGGAATCAAGATGTCGGAGATTAGTCTGCTGGATACCAGGGTAATCGTGGGAATCTTCATCGGGGCCATGTTACCCGCAGTTTTCTGCTCCATGACGCTGACGGCCGTCGGTCGAACCTCTTTTTCCATTATCAACGAGGTTCGACGGCAATTCAACGAAATCGCGGGGTTGATGGAGGGCAAGGCCAAGCCCGAATACGGGAAGTGCGTTGATATCTGCACCAGGGCAGCCCTCAAGGAGATGTTGGCCCCGGGGTTGATGACCGTTGTTGCCCCTATTATCATCGGGCTGATCCTGGGACCTCTGGCCCTTGGTGGTTTTTTAGTAGGAGCCATCGCGAGTGGATTCGTCTTGGCGATCACTATGGCGAATGCGGGGGGGTCTTGGGACAATGCAAAAAAATGGATCGAGAAGGGAAATTTCGGGGGTAAGGGGTCCGAGGCTCACAAGGCAGGGGTTGTGGGCGATACCGTTGGGGATCCGATGAAGGATACCTCGGGGCCCTCCCTGAATATCATGATCAAACTCATGTCCATCATTGCCCTGGTATTCGCCCCGGTCTTGGCTAAGTTTCCCGGACTTTTGTGATGTCGGTGGGTTTACTCGCCGCGTCCGATCTCCATGAATAGCTTTCCGTTGCTGAAGATCCTGACGTCACCGGTGGATTCGGAGATGACGAAGGCGAGTGCCTGAGTGACAGTGGTAATCCCCGCGGCTGCGAGATGGCGGCTGCCCAGTCCCATGGGCATCTCAATTTTTTCCCCGGAGGCATCGAGATGCCTACCGGCGGCCAGGATTACCCCGTCCTCCCTAATAATGAAAGCCCCATCGATGGTGGAGAATTCCTTCACCGTATCCTTGAGCTTCGGATCGAGGATGTTTCTTTCCTCTTCGGAATAGCCCTTGAACGGATTGATGACCATCTGATGGGAGAACTTGAGGACCTCCTCGTGATCCCCCAACACGAAAATGGAGCCTGCGGGTTTGCCCTCCCTGCCCTCAGTGGAGAGTTCAAGGGCGATACCCAGTATCCTGTCAAATACCTCTGGCTTGACGACCTCGGAGACGACGGGGAGGGCCGTTGTAGATAGTATTTCGAGCTCCTTTCCTATCTC
>DAOVIU010000215.1 GCA_030673585.1 Pseudomonadota bacterium
CCATCGTTGCGAGCGAATTTGACTACGAGGTGGAGAAGGTCTCCCTGGAAAGGGAAGACTTGTTGGAGAAGAAGGAGGATTCCCCCGAGCAGTTGAAGCCGAGACCGCCCGTGGTGACTATCATGGGGCACGTTGATCATGGAAAGACCCTACTGTTAGATGCCATTCGAAAAACCAACGTGGTTGAGGATGAAGCGGGAGGAATTACCCAACATATCGGTGCGTATAACGTACAACTGGACCACAGCCATATTGTATTTATCGATACTCCCGGCCACGAGGCCTTCACGGCAATGCGAGCCAGGGGTGCTCAGGTAACGGATATCGTGGTATTGGTGGTTGCAGCAGATGATGGAGTTATGCCCCAAACGATAGAAGCCATCAATCATTCCAAGGCTGCTGGCGTTCCCGTCATCGTGGCCATCAACAAGATCGATAAGCCCAATACCAATGTGGATAAGGTCAAGAAAGATCTGGCGGAGTACGAGTTAATCCCGGAGGAATGGGGCGGGAAAACCATCGTTGCCGAAGTTTCGGCGAAACAGGGAACCGGAATAAAGGAGCTCCTGGAATTGATCTCGATTCAAGCGGAGGTATTGGAATTGAAGGCCAACCCCGACAAATCGGGTAGAGGGACCGTCATTGAAGCGGGGTTAGATCGGGGCCGTGGGGTTGTAGCCACGGTTTTGGTCCAAGAGGGGACGTTGAAGTTGGGAGATTCCTTTATTACGGGGATGAATTATGGTCGCATCAGGACTATAACGGATGATCGTGGTCAGAAGATCGAGCAGGCCGGACCTTCGATGCCCGTGGGAGTAGCGGGATTTGCGGGACTTCCGGAGGCGGGGGAGGGGTTTATCGTATTGGATGACGAGCGGATTGCCAAACAGATAGGGATATACCGACAGCAGAAGAAGAGGGAAACGGAACTTGCCAGATCGAGCAAGGTATCACTGGAGGAGCTCTATGCTAAGATTCAGGAGGGCGAGGTCAAGGAACTGAATATCATTGTGAAGGCCGATGCCCAAGGCTCCATGGAGGCCGTCTGCAATTCCCTGGACAAGCTTTCCACCGACTCCGTGAAGGTGAACATCGTCCACGGAGGCGTTGGGGGAATTACTGAAACGGACGTGAATCTGGCGACCGCCTCCAACGCCATTATTATCGGGTTCAACGTTCGTCCTGGATTAAAGGCTATGCAGCTGGCCGAACAGGAACGGGTGGACATACGGTCATATAGCGTGATCTATGATGCCCTATCCGACATCCAGAAAGCGATGGAAGGTCTTCTGGAGCCCACCTTTAAGGAGAAGATTTTGGGTAGGGCGGAAGTTCGGGCTACCTTCAACATACCTAAGGTAGGAACTGTCGCCGGAAGCTATGTGGTCGATGGGAAAATAGAGAGAGGGAGCAGGATCAGGTTGATAAGGGATGATGTGGTCATTCACGATGGGAGAATTTCATCCCTTAAGCGTTTCAAGGAAGACGCCAAAGACGTTCAGCAGGGATATGAATGCGGGATAGGGATTGAGGACTTCAATGATGTGAAGGAGGGAGATGTCGTCGAATCCTACGTGTACGAGGAGGTGTCCCCAAACCTCTAGGATGCGCATGTTCCCTTCAGGGGGGAACAGATGATCGTGGGCATTTGTCATCTGGATGTGATAATCCCGGAAAATCATTCCCTCAAGGGGAAGCGTCAGGTGATTAAAAAGATCATCGACAGGGTGAGAAATCGCTTCAATATCTCCATCGCGGAGGTGGGCGATAACGAATTATGGCAGAGGTCCCAACTGGGGATAAGCTTGGTGGGCAACGATCGGCGGTTTGTCAATTCGTATTTGGATAGAGTCATCAATTTCATCGAGGCGATGAATATCGTTGATATCGCCCATAGCGAATTGGAAATTATCAATTTTTGAGATGCATGTTGGTGAGAGGAATGGACTACAGGCGGTCCGACAAGGTAGGGGAAGTAATTAAGGAAGAAATTTCCCGAATGCTTATACGGGAAATCAAGGACCCGAGGATCGGGTTTGTGACCATTACCAGGGTCAAGGTTTCAAAGGATCTCCGCTTTGGCAAGGTCTATTTCAGCGTCCTGGGCGATCAATCGGCTCGAGAGGATTCCTTAAGGGGATTGAACAGCGCCGTGGGTTTTATGCGGAGGGAACTGGGCAGAAGGCTCAGGCTTCGGTACGTCCCGGATATCGTTTTCAGCTTTGATCCTTCCCTGGAGCATATGAGCCGATTGGCGGAGCTAATTCAGGAAATCCACGAGGACGAGAAGCCAGAGGATGCAAAGGATAGATAATGGACGGGATACTGGTGGTGGATAAGCCCTCCGGAATCTCCTCTTTCGGTGTGGTTCGACAGGTGAAGAGGTGGTTGAAAATCAAGAAAGTGGGACATACAGGCACCCTGGACCCTTTTGCCAGTGGCGTTCTTCCTTTGGCTATTAATGAAGGAACGAAGACGATTCCATTTCTGATGGACCAGCACAAGGAATACGAGGCCGTGCTGAAGTTGGGGGTAGAGACGGATACCTATGACAGGACGGGAAGGGTGACCGCCGCCGTGGATCTGGACCGCTTCCGGCTGGATGAAGAAAACATCAAGCGGGTTATGAGGGGATTCACCGGTAGAATAGAACAGGTTCCGCCCATGTTTTCGGCTGTGAAACAGCGGGGGAAGCCCCTCTATAAGTTGGCGAGGCGGGGAATTGTCGTGAAGAGGGAACCCCGTATAGTGGAAATTATGGACATGGGGGTTACCCGCATTTGTCTTCCCCTGGTTGTCTTCAAGGTTGCCTGCTCAAAGGGGACGTATATCCGAACCCTTGGCCATGACATCGGCAGGAAGTTGGAATGCGGGGGACACCTCTACCGGTTACATCGGACCAAGAGCGGTCCATTTGGCCTTGAAGACGCCACCCCTTTTCGAGACGTAGAGTCCCTGGCCGAGGAGGGGGTGATCGAGGGGAGGATTATCCCCCTAAGCCGAACGCTGGAGGAATTGCCGGAGCTTTGTGTGGAGGGGGAATTACAGCGGAGGGTCCGCCAAGGAGGGCAGATCCTGGTAAGGGATATCAGGGAATCTCCATTTCCTCAAACTGATCGAGGAACGCCGGTCAGGGTGATCTCACCCGATGGAGCTTTGATTGCCATCGCCCGAACGGAGATGCAATATGGAGGACCGATGGAGGAGCGAGCCGTGGCATATAGATTACTGAGGGTTTTTCATTAAAAGGGAGGAGGGACACGATGGGGCTTGAGGCGGAAAAGAAAAGTGAACTTATCGAGGAGTATCGACTCCATGACCATGATACGGGCTCATCTGAAGTTCAGATCGCCCTTCTCACGGAGCGGATACGGTATCTGACCGACCACTTCAAGGTGCACAAGAAGGATCACCATTCGAGACGGGGGCTTCTGAAATTGGTTGGGCAGAGGAGGAGTTTGCTCAACTACCTCAAGAAGAGAAAGATTGAGAGATATCGATCGGTTGTCGAACGATTGGGTATCCGGGGATAAGGTCACGCGGGTCAAACACATAACGTAAGGAGATGAAAAGGAATGATGGAACAGAAAATGTCTATTGAGTTGGGCGGGAGAACCCTTTCCATTGAGACGGGAAAACTGGCAAAACAGGCCAACGGCGCTGTAGCCGTCCAGTATGGAGAGACGATAGTCCTGGTAACCGCGGTATGTAGCGATGAGGAGAGGAAGAACATCGATTTTCTCCCCCTTACCGTGAATTACCTCGAGATGAGTTCCGCCGCCGGTCGTATACCCGGCGGTTTTTTCAAGAGGGAGGGGAGACCTAGCAACCGAGAAACCCTCATTGCAAGGCTTATCGATCGGCCCATCCGGCCCCTTTTCCCCAAAGGTTTTAGGAGGGAAACTCAAATTATCGCCACGGTCCTGTCCGCGGATAAAGAGAATGATCCCGCCATTTTAGGGATGATAGGGGCTTCGGCGGCCCTGACGGCCTCGGATATTCCCATCAAAGGACCCATCGGGGGCGTAAGGGTGGGGAGGATAAACGGCGAATACAAATGTAATCCCACCAACA
>DAOVIU010000220.1 GCA_030673585.1 Pseudomonadota bacterium
ATTTGAAATTTTTGTAAAAATGGTGTATAAGGAAATTTACTACTAAATAAAGAGGAGAATCATGGCTCTCAAAAGCAAGGTCTTAGTCATCGATGACGAGGAGACCATTACCCGAATACTGGCCAAGATGCTCAATGAAGAATATGAAGTCCACGTCGCCAATGACGGCAAAGCCGCCTTGGATTTAGTGCAGACCCAGGTCTTCGATGCCATTGTCGTAGATCTGGTAATGCCGGAGATGGATGGCCATGAAGTAATTACGAGGGTTTCAAGGATCGACCCAGATCTTCCCTGTATCGTCATAACGGGTTACTCCACCGAGGACAATGCCATTGAGGCCTTGAAGGAAGGAGCCTTCGACTACCTGAAGAAACCCCTCAACCGAGATTTAGTGGAATATTCGGTGAAGCGTGCGGTGGAACAAAGGAGGACCAAATACGAAAACACGCAGCTCATCGAAAGGCTGAAGGAAAGCAGGGAGAGATTGAGGCAGGCAAACTACCTCCTCTTTACTGAAAAGGAGAGTCAGCGGGAGAAGATCTTATCGCTGCAGAGGGAGTTGGACCAGCTCAAGAGCGAATTCACCACCTTTAGGGTACAGGAGAATAGGTTAGCGGAAATTAAGATCAAGCTGGATGTCTCAGAGGACCTCAACACCTTATTGGAACGGGTCATAGAAATAGGGGATATCGTAATGGCCGGTGCCATTAGCCTCTATATCATTGAGAAGGGCGACCAGGAAGCTGAGTTGGTTAAATCCCTCATCTGGAATAACAGGCTCCTTTCCCATTCGGAAGTCAATGAGTTCACCTTTCCGATGGGCCAGGGCTATGTGGGCATTGTGGCGGAGACCGGGGAAGAAGTCAACGCAAAGGAGATCCAATACGACAAGCGGTTGCCGGATTGGTTTAAGGAAAAGGTGGATTTTCCCATCGAGAACGCGCTCTGTCTTCCCTTGAGACACAACGGCAAAATTACCGGTGCCATCGAGGCCTTGAACAAAACTGATCCGGCGGGTGGTATTGATAGATCCGGTTTTACGGAGCAGGACCGGTCCATTCTGAGGGAATTGTCGATTCACATCTCCTCTGTAATGGACAAGCTCAACTTAGTTCAATACGACGGGCTCACGGGCTTGCTGAACAGGGAGCCCTTTTTCGAAAAGTTGATCCACAGGATTAGCGTATATCGAAAGAGGAGAGATGAAAGGGGCTTTTCCATTGCCTTCGTCATGTCTGATATCGACTACTTCAAGAATTTCAATGATCGCAACTCCCATATCGAGGGTAATAAGCTCCTGAAGGGGCTGGGGATGATCCTGAAGAACAGTATCCGGGAGGAGGATTTGGTAGGTCGTTACGGGGGTGAGGAGTTTATCTTCTATCTATCCAAGATCTCGAGTATCGAGCAGGCCTGTCAATTCACTGAGCGGGTTAGGAAGACGGTGGAAGGTCATTACTTTCCGAATCAAGAGGTTCAGCCCAACGGGAACTTAACCATGAGTTTCGGAGTGACCCTTCTTCCATCGGAGGTCATCGATCAATACGGAATGCTGCGCCAGGAGGATCTCAGTCAGATCGTCGAAGAGGCGGACAAGGCCCTGCTGGGCGCCAAGGGCTTCCAGGAATTCAAGGGGGATGACGGAACGAGGGGAAACCGTATTTGCGTCTTCAATCGGGAAAGGGGAGATTCGGATTCCGAAAGAATATGGCTCTATGCTGAGACCTAAAGGGCTCTCTCAATCCGCGGGTTATTGAAAAAGGCCCCATCCATTTGGAGATGGGGCCTTTCGATTAGTTCCGAGGGGTATACAACAGGCCCGCCGCATTTTGGTATAATTGTCGAGGATGACTAAACTGGTTGAATGAGGCTAAAGGGGAGATGGAACGTGTCCATTGAGAAGATCAAAAAACAGATCGAGAAGTTGACGTCTGGGGAGAAGCAACAACTTCTGAGCGATGTGATTGCGAGATTTCGGGAAGAAGTTTTCAAAAGTCCCGCCTGAGAAATCGATTTACACCTCGCCCGGGAGCATGGTGAGGCCATAGAGAAGAAGGCTGCGGGGAAAGGGGCAGACGCTATATGGTATAAGGTCGTGTGGTCGATGATCGGTAAATAGGTTATCGAAGCTTCTCGCCTCCGCTGAACGCATACCCCGTCTGGATGGTTCTTGCTTTTCGTGTCCGAAGTCCAAAGTCCAAAGTCATATGGAAAGCTGCTATGTTTATTCTTTCTTCAGTAATCGTTCGAACTGAGACGATTTCCTGCTTCTCCTTGAGGCTTTCATGATTAACGGAAGGGGTGACGGAATTGAAAGAGATCCAAACCGATGTGCTGGTGATAGGCAGCGGAGCTGCTGGGGTTATGGCGGCCTTAAAAGCCGCCCGAATGGGATGCGAGGTGGTGCTGGCCAGTAAGGTTTCCATGAGGAGCGGAAATTCGGCGCTTGCCGGGGGAGGCTGGCTCGTTCCCTCGGCGGATTTTCCTCCTGATGAGTATGTACAGGTGGTTATGGAGGGTGGGAAACATATCAACGACGCCAAACTGGTCCGGATACTGGCCCAAAAAGGTGAGATCATGATAAGGTCATTGAGGGAGATGAAGGTGCCGCTGGAGAAGAGGGGGAAAACACGGTGGGGCATCGATATCGGTACTGCGAAGAGACTCCCGGGCCTCATCCTCATGGATGCGCTCCTGCACCACATCGAAGATGAGCGGATAATGAGCCTTCCCTGGTGTTCCATAGTCGAATTGTTGCTGGATGAAGGGCGAGTTTCCGGGGCCATTGGGATTTCCAGGAAAGATGGTCAACTGTTCATCGGCGCAAAATCCGTTGTGCTGGCAACGGGGGGAGGCGGCGGTATCTACAGGCGCCATGACAACCACAGGAAAATCATAGGAGATGGGTATTGGCTCGCATTGCGGGCGGGGTTGTCTCTGCGGGATATGGAGTTCGTCCAGTGTTACCCCATCGGTCTGGCCGAACCCCAGTTGCCCTCCATGATCATATATCCACCATTTCCAAAAGAGGCTAGGGCCATCGATTCCAGAGGGGAGGATATCATCAAAAAACACGGCCTCCAGTTCGATCTAAACGAAGGGGTGATAGATTATCGGGATCAATTCACGCTGATCCTCAGCGGGGAAATGGAGCGGGGAAAGGTCTATCTGGATTGCACAGGGATTGCGGGGGAGCAGTGGGACAGGCCTCCTCTGAATCGGCTTGGAAGGATAAACCCCGATTTCAAGAAGCGGCCTTTTTCCATTGCCCCGATTGTCCACTTTTTCATGGGCGGGGTGGAGATTGATGAACATGCCCAGACGGCGATTCCTGGGCTTTTCGCCGCCGGTGAGGTAACGGCGGGTGTTCACGGCGCCAATCGGGTGGGCGGCAATGCCCTAACGGAGTGCGCTGTCCTCGGGGACATAGGTGGCGAATCGGCCGCTCGTTACGCCGTGGAGACGCGCCAAGCCAAAGTGAAAACGGAGACGGTTCGGAGTAGATTCCCGCAGAAGGAGGGGACGAAGGGGGCGGGGGAGCTCTTCCACGCGGTTCAGGATCTGACCTGGGATCATGCCGGTCCCATACGGGGCGCAGAATCCCTCCGGCAGGGATTATTCAGGGCTTCCGAGCTGGAGGGGAGATTAGCCGAGCTCGAACGAGAGGGAACGTCTCTCGAGCTGCATGAGATCAAGGGCAGTTTACTGGTATCGAAGGCCATCATGAGGGCAAGCCTGGAAAGGGAGGAAAGCCGTGGGGCCTTTTACCGGGAGGATTTTCCGGAAAGGGATGACGACAACTGGCTCAAAAATATCCTCCTTAAGCTCGATGAGGAGACGGGCGATTTTACCGTGTCCCATCGGCCCGTGTAGACGATTTCGCTGACTTCCATCAACACCATGTAACGCCTTACCCGAAACAGTATCTCAGCTACGAGCTTCCTCTCCAATCCCTGGGATCCCCTTTCGCTTGTAATTCCTAGGGTTGGTCTCCCCTTTCCGGGTCAACACCGAATTCTTTTTCTGTTTAAGCCAAGGCAAATTGTCCCCTTAAGTGCAGAG
>DAOVIU010000265.1 GCA_030673585.1 Pseudomonadota bacterium
ACCTCGCTGCCGGTGCCGGCCGTGGTGGGAATGAGGATCTTTGGGAGGCCTCTTTTCGGGACGAGGTCTACCCCGCAAAAATTCAATATGCTTCCCTCATTGGTGCCCATAATGGAGGCCGCCTTTGCCAGATCAAGGGAACTTCCCCCACCCACTCCGATAATCAAATCGCATTCCTCATTTTTTAGGTATTGAGCACATTGTTCAACAATACGGGCAGGGGGTTCAGGCTCCACCTGATCGTAGAGGGAAAAGGGTATGCCCTCGGAATCCAAAGGGATGGTAATTGCGTCAACCAAGCCCGCTTCGACCACCCCGGGATCCGTGACAATGAGGACCTTCTTACCATCCAATTGCTTAACCTCAGCAGCTACATCCTCTGCTGCATCGAAGCCGAATAGGATCCTGTTAGGCGAAAAAAAGGGGTGGGTTAGTATTGCTTTCCCTTCCATACCTTTCTCCTTCTCAACCGAAACTCACAATCGCCCGAGCCCCAGTCCCTGAAGGCGTGGAACCGTAAGGACGGAAGTCTCGCTTTGTGTCTGGCGAAACGCGTCCTTCCCCTGACCGAGAACTCAGTAAGAGCTTTTTGGGAACCATGATTATACAGAACTGCCTTGAAGACCTGCGATAACCGCCCTCATAAAAGCGGGCAGATCGTCAGGTTGACGGCTCGTGATCAAGTTCCCGTCGACGACGACCTCATGATCAACATAGTTCGCCCCTGCGTGGATCAGGTCGTCCTTAATGGCGAAAAAACACGTCACGGTCTTACCTTTAATAATTTCCGCCGAAGCCAACATCCAGCCTGCGTGGCAGATGGCCGCCACCACTTTCCCCTCATCGAAGAAATCCTTTACCAGTTTGACCATGGATGGGGAGCGGCGCATACGGTCTGGCGCATACCCACCTGGGATAACGATGCCGTCGTAATCGGCTGCTGAAACGCGGTCAGCGCTGGTGTCCACGCTCACTTCCAGTCCCGACTTTGCCTTATAGGTTAGGGAACTTCCTGAGCCCACCAGCGTGACATCCACGCCGGCTTCCTTAAGCCGATAGTAAGGGTACCAGAGTTCGTGCTCGTTGTACATCTCCTCGGCAAGAATGATTACTCTCTTTCCCCGTAATTCCATGGTTGTTCCTCCTCTCTCTAAGGAACCTATCTTTTCAGAGACAGGCTATTCACTTTCTCGTAATACAGTGCCAACCCGCCATGATCGACATCGTCATGCCCCTCGGCCATGAGCACTTGCATCATCTCCATAACCTGGGAAGTCAGAGGCATGGCCGTGTGAAGCTCCCTGCTTGTCTCCAGGACATTGGTGAGATCTTTGACATGCAACCTCATCCTAAAACCAGGATCATATCTCCCCTCGAACATCCTGGGGGCTTTATCCACGAGGCACTGGCTGCCGGCGAGACCTCCCTTAATGGCATTGAAAATCTTCTCGGGATCTACGCCTGCCTTTTTTCCCATGATCAGGGCTTCAGCGACAGCGGCTATATTGATAGCGACTATGATTTGATTTGCCAGCTTCGTAGTTTGCCCAGCTCCAATATCACCTACGAGTGTGATGCTTCCACCCAAGAGGTCTAGAATCGGCTTGCATTTTTCAAATACTTCCTTCTTGCCGCCCACCATGATAGCCAGCGTACCGGCCTCCGCTTTTTCCTGCCCCCCACTCACCGGGGCATCTAGCATTTCCACCTTCTTTTTTTTCAGTCCCTCGGCTACCTCCCTTGAAACAAGAGGAGCGATTGAACTCATATCGATGAGGATTTGACCTTCCCTCACGCCTTCGATGACACCGTTTTCTCCCAGTACGGCCTTCTTTACATCCGGAGAGTTGGGAAGCATAGTAATGATAATATCACTATTTTGGGCTACATTTTTGGGCAAAGTACCTCGTTCTGCCCCATATACAACGATTTCATCTAGAGCTTCCTTACGGATGTCATAAGCTATTACCTTATAGTCAGCATCGATAAGGTTTTTGGCCATAGGTTTGCCCATTATGCCTACCCCAATAAATCCGATCCGATCCATAGTTTCCTCCTTTCATTTCATGAACCGCCTAAGCAGACATGCGTATTCCGGATATATCCGTGATTAAGCCCCTTTTCCCCTTGATTACCGTGTATTCCGGTCGTGCTTAATGATCCATGAGTTCGTTTCTATTAAAAACATGAGCGGGGGTCCTTCCCTCGAGAACATCTAAGATCGCTTCAGCCGCTCTCACGGCCATGCGGATCGAAGACTCCTTGGTCATGCCGGCCACATGGGGACTCAGAACAACGTTGTTGAACCTGGTAAGGGGTGAATCAGAGGCGAGGGGTTCAGATTCAAAGACGTCCAGACCGGCTCCCGCAATGACGCCGGAATCGAGTGCCTCTATCAAGGCCGCTTCGTCAACGAGCCCACCCCGAGCGGTGTTGATGAACCATGCAGAGGGTTTCATGGAACGGAATTCAGCAGCGCCGATGAGTTTTCGCGTCTTTTCCGTCAAGGGTACGTGAAGCGTGACGGCATCGGATTGGGACAACATTTCCCTGAGGGAATCGAACGGTTCGGCGCCGAAACGCCTGGCTTCTTGGGCCCCCACGTAGGGGTCAAAGGCCAACACTTTCATACCCAATCCCTTTCGTGTTCTTTCGGCAACCTCGCGGCCGATTTTCCCCAGACCAACAATTCCAATGGTTTTCCCCGAGAGTTCTGTCGTTAGGTGTTGGTAGCGGCTGGCGAAATTACCCCTGCGGGACTCCATATCCAGGGTTTTGAGTTGCTTGCTGAGGGCGAGAAGCAGGCCCATGACATGTTCGGCAACCGAAACCACGTTGGCATCAGGCACATGGCATACGTAGATTCCCCGCTCCGTGGCAGCCTTTACGTCAACGTTGTCTACCCCTACTCCCGTCCTCGCAATCACTTGCAAATAGGGCCCCTCCGCGATTATCTCCCCAGTGATGCGAGCACCGGTCCGCAGAATAACTCCATGAGCGTCCCGAATGAATTTCTTCAGCGTAACGGGCGTATGGTCTGGAGTCTCTACGATTCGAACCCGGCCTTCAAGGAGCCGCCGCCCTTCGGAAGGGATGGGTTCGGGAAGCAACACGGTCTTCATTTCATCGCCTCCAGCTTCACTTTCAACTCCGACAGATTATCGACCACCCAATCCGCTCCTGCTGCCCGCAGCTCCTCTTGAGAATTATCTCCCGTCGTAACCGAAAATAGTCTGATACAAGCCCTCTTTGCCATCTGTATATCCAAAACCGAATCCCCCACGTAGCAGCACTCATCCCTACCCATACCCAATCGTTCCATCGTCTTCAAAAGTGGATCAGGGGAGGGTTTGGGGTTCATAATTTCATCGGAAAATATCTTCTCCTTGAATAATGTGGCCAGATTTCGAGGGAATACCCTATGGAAATATTCCCTTCTCGTATTGGAGACGAGGGCGAGCATATATCTGACGGAGAGGGCCATTAACACAGTTTCTGCCCTGGGAAAGAGGAGATTTTCCTTTTCAGCCAGGTCAAAATAGATTCTATCCTTGACCGCCGTGATCTCTTTCCA
>DAOVIU010000266.1 GCA_030673585.1 Pseudomonadota bacterium
CAATGCCCTTGCTATGGCCACCCTCTGCCTCTGCCCTCCGCTCAATTCGTGGGGAAACCGAAAGAGGTAATCCCCCGGCGGGGAGAGCTCCACGGTTTTTAAGGCCTTCCAAACGCGATACTCCCTCTCCTCGTAGTCCCCGATTTCCTGGACCTCCAGGGGTTCCACCACGGTGTCGTACACCGTCATCCTCGGGTTGAGGGATTCGTAGGGATCCTGGAAGATCATCTGAACATTCTTCCGGAACTCTCGCAGCTCCTTACCCTTCAAATGACTGATGTCCACACCTTCGATGAATATCTGCCCTCCCGTCGGCTCCTCAAGCCTGGAAAGGATTCGTCCGCACGTGGTCTTCCCGCTGCCGCTCTCCCCCACAAGGCCGAAAACCTCGCCGTCACTGATCTGAAAATTGGCGTCATAAACGGCCGTGACAAACTGCCTCGATCTGGAGAAGATATTCCTCCTGAGGGTATAGATCTTCGTTAGGCCTTTCACTTCAACCAGGATTTCGTCTTTTCCCCCCATTGGTTCCTTCTTTCCCTAGGTCGGTTTCACGAAATGGCAGGCCACGAAATGGTCCTCTTTCACCTCGAGGTACTCCGGCTCTTGGTTCATGCAAATACCATCCCTTTCCGGACACCGCGGATAAAAACGACAGCCTTTGGGAGGGTCGAGGAGATTCGGCGGTTCCCCGGGAATGGGGTTGAGCCTCTTGACCTCTCCCCTGATGCTCGGGTACGAGGAGAGCAGCGCCCTGGTATAGGGATGCAGTGTATCGTAAAAAAGGGAATCGGTATCGGCGTATTCCACGATTTTCCCGGCATACATGACCCCGGTCTTGCAGCAGGTCTCGGCGATTACCGAAATGTCGTGGGAGATATAGATCATGGCCATATCCAAACGATCTTGCAACGCTACGATTTCCTGAATAATCTGATCCTGCATGATAACGTCCAGTGCTGTAGTGGGTTCGTCGGCGATGATCAAATCCGGCGAACAGGCCAAGCTCATCGCGATGATGGCCCTCTGCTTCATACCGCCGCTATATTCATGGGGATATGATTTTCCTCGGCCCGGGTCGAGGCCAACCAGTTGATAGAGCTCCTCGACCTGTTTCCATGCCTCGCT
Organism: Pseudomonadota bacterium; assembly: GCA_030673585.1. The sequence goes on from DAOVIU010000266.1 coordinate 1,129, forward strand.
TTCGGACATCTCATTGTGGACCTGGATGGCCTCGATGATCTGGTCACCCACGCTGATGACGGGATTCAGGGCATTCATGGCTGCGTGGAACACCATCGAAATCTGGTTCCCGCGGCGCTTCTGGATCTCCTCATCCTCCTTGAGGAGGATATTCTCTCCTTTGAAGAGGATCTCTCCCCCGATGATCATGGCATTGGGGGGCATAAGCCTCATAATAGCCATGGCGACCGAACTCTTGCCGCAACCCGATTCCCCCACGAGGCCCATCGACTCCCCCCTATCCAGGGATAAGGAGACTTTATCCACGGCCTGCACCATCCCCTTGGTTGTCCCATAGTGCAGGGTTAAATTCTTAATCTCCAGTAAACTCACGCCTTACCTCTGCCTGAGCCTGGGGTTCACGACCTCGTCCAGGGCCCTTCCTATGAGATAAAACGAAAGGGTGATCAAGGAGATGCAAATCCCCGGGGGTAAAAGCCAGTAAGGGGCCTTGAACATATTTCCCGTCTTCCAAACCCACTGCAACATCATCCCCCAGCTTACCGTCCCGGGATCTCCGAAGCCCAAGAAGGCCAATGCCGCCTCGACCAGGATAGCGGTCGTCACCCCGAAGGTCATGTAGAGGAATGAGAGGGGGAGCACATTGGGGCCGATATGCCGAAAAATGATCCGCGCCTTGCTGGCGCCGGAAACGATGGCCGCTTGCACATAGGGCCTTTCCCTCAGGGAGAGCGTCTGGGACCGAATGACGCGGGCCACGCCTGCCCAGCGCAAAAAGCCGATGATGATCACCAGGTTCCACACGCTCAACTTCCCGATGACGGCGGAAAGGATCAAGATCACCAGGAGGCCTGGCATGACCATGATGATGTCGGCAATCCTCATAAGGATCATATCAACCTTCTTCCCCAGATACCCCGATATGAGGCCCACCGAGGTGCCGATGGCCACGGCCATGAACGCCGCCGTAATCCCTACCAGAAAGGCAATCCTCGCCCCCACCAGAAGCTGACTGAGGATATCCCTCCCGATGAAGTCAGTTCCCAGCCAGTGGGCCCTCGTGGGGCCCTGGGTCCAGAGGATATCGGGATCCACGCCGGTCATGGGTTCGTACATGGGATCTATCAACGGGGGAATAAAGGAGAGCAAGGCCATTGCGGCGAAGATAATTAACAAAACCAGTCCGAAAAGGCCCAGCCTATTTCTTTTGAAGATCTCCCAGTGCCCGAGGACGCTCGCCACCGATCGGTCCCACTTGCCGCCGAGGCCGGTCTTAAACTCCCTTCCCGCCATGTCATCCAGCCAATCCTTATCTCTTTCCCTTCCCAGGTATTCCTTCACGATCCTCTTTCCCTAATATTTTATCCGAGGGTCCAAGTAGGCATAGAGGATATCCACCACCAGATTCGCCACCAAGACCAGGGCGGCTATGAGGAGAAAGGCGATCTGAGCCAGGGGATAATCGCTATTGCTCACCGCGAATACGAGTTCCCTGCCTATCCCGGGCCAGGAGAAGATGGTCTCCGTGATGGCCCCACCATTGATGGAAAAGGCTAAGCTCAAACCCACGCTGGTCACCACCGGGAGGGCGGCATTTTTGGCGGCGTGCCTCTCCCTGATCTGTCTCTCCGTCAACCCCTTGGCACGAGCCGTAACGATATAATCCTCCTTGAGGGTCTCCAACATGCTGCTCCGCATGATGAGCATGAACCCCCCGAAATGGATGGTAAACAGAACGGAAAGGGGCAAGACCATGTGATGTATCACGTCGAGTATCTTACGAGCGATGCCCGTATCCGGATTGACCCAGAGCTCCGGGGTGATCATCCCGGTCAGGGGAAACAAGTTCATCCAAAACGCGAAAACCCAGACCATGAGGAGGGCGATCCAGGGGAGGAAAAGGGTATGGGACACCAGCCCCACGAGGGTAACGGAGGAATCCAGCAATGACCCTCGCTTCCAGGCTATCACCTTTCCCCAGGAGATTCCCGCAAGGGCCGACAAAATGATTGAAGTGGTAAAGAGCAGAATGGTATTGGGTAACTTCTCGCCGATGATGTTGATAACGGGTTTTCCATAGTAGAAGGAACTCCCGAATTCCCCCTTAACGAAATTCTTGAGGCAGATAATGTACTGTTGGTACAGGGGTTTATCCAGGCCGAACACGGCCCTCATTTCCTCGATGTCCTCGGGGGTCATTTGGGGGTCGATGACCATGGAGGCCGGATCCCCGGGTGCCACCCTGAAGAGCACGAAGAGCAAGGTCAGAATAATGAAGAAGGTGATGACGATCTGGGTGGCCCTGACGAGGACGAACTTCCCTAGATGCATGGAAATTTCCCCTGTCCTTCCGCATTATCGGGGTGGTTTTATGAAGAGGAGGGACCAGTGGTTCCCGACACCGTTGATATCCTCGTTCCAACCCACAAACCTGTCAACTC
>DAOVIU010000341.1 GCA_030673585.1 Pseudomonadota bacterium
ATTTCCGCGTGAAGTTGGTCAACTCCGTAAAGATCTTCTTTCCCCTCAGATCTTCCAGTCGTCTTATCCGCGAATCCTCGGCAACCACCAAAACCCACCTCGCGGGCCCCTGGCTCACCTTCGAGTAGACCAAGTCCCTTATCACCACCACATCCGAATCATTTTCCAATATCCAATCCCTTCCCGTAAGGCCAACATCGAGGGTCCCCATCTCGACGAACCTGGACATTTCCTGGGCCCGAACCAACGTGCATTGGATCTCCTCGTCGTCAACCGACGGGAAATAGCTCCTGCCGCCTGTATCGATCTTCCATCCCGACTTCCTGAAGAGTCCGATGGTTTTGTCCTCCAGACTCCCCTTTGGGATACCCACCTTTAGCCGTTTCACTTCTCGTATACCTCCTTTGGATCAAAGGCCTTATGGCCTACCACCTTCACCTTGCCATGGCGAACCATCCTGTAGAAGCAGCTCCGATATCCCGTATGGCAGGCACCACCTCCCCGCTGCTCAACCTTCAGGAGAAGGGCATCGCCGTCGCAATCGATGAAAACCTCCCTGACAACCTGATAGTGACCGGAGGTCTCCCCCTTCATCCATAATTGATTCCGGGAACGGCTCCAATACCAAGCTTTTCCCGTCTCCTTGGTTTTCTCCCATGCCTCCCGATTCATATACGCCAGCATGAGCACGTCGCCGCTCCCGTAGTCTTGAACGGTGACCGGAACCAAACCCCCGGATTTCTCGAAATCTATCCCCTCCAAGACGGCCGCCTCCCCTCGCACGGGAGCACCTTTCAGGACAGCATTTTCAACAACTCCAAGGCATTTCTCGCAGCAGATCCACCGTGGCAATTATTGAAGAAGATCAAGGTCTTACCCGTGCGAGCTTCAATTTCCCTTGCGGGTTGGACGAATGACCTGAGTTCCTCTTCGCTATAGAGGTAATCGTAACGAACCGAGGTCGGAACGTTAAACCAGTTCTGATTTCTCCCATGAAGCCGGAAATACCCAAAGTCCGATGTAGCCCTCGGAATGAACGGCATCAGCTTGGGCAATTTGGGTTCATCAACGATGCAATAGCCCACGCCGATGTCCTCCAGGAAGGAAAACGTCGAATCCTTCAGCCAGTAAATATTTCTGAATTCCACCACCAGTGGGATCTCCCCTAATCGTTCTTTAAAAGAGCGGAGATAGGAAAAGCTCTCGCCATGGGGAAAGAAGGAATAGGGAAATTGGGCTAAAACGCACCCTAACTTTCCCTCCACGACCAGGGGTTGAAGGGAGTAGATGAATTTATCGAAAATCTCCCTGTTGTCAACTATCTTCTTGGTTGTCTTGTCTCGGATTTCGTGGGTCATTCCCTTAAAGCACTTAACCACAAACTCAAAGCGCTCGGAGGTCTTCTTGGACATACCGATAAAGCTATTCTGGGAGGGAAGCGTGTAATAGGTAAAATTGACCTCCAATGCCTTGAAACCGAGCTCCCTTTCGTAATAGGGAAGCATGTCTCGGTCCTTAATCTCCTTGGGATATACTGTTTCCTTCCAATCCTTAAAGGAAAAACCACTTGTCCCTATCTTGATCACGGAAACCTCATAGTCAGGAAAGCCCCATAAAAACTAAAGCAAAGCGGGGGGATTGTCAAGGAAATCCCGGTTGGGGCTTCCTGGCCTCACCAAGGGGATAGATGAATGGATCCCCAGGTAAGGGTAAAATCCCCAAATCTCCCCTTGAGAAGGTGGGCTGGGAATCTCCCCAAATCCCCACAGGACTCAATCCCCAGGGAGCGAAGGATCTCTTCCCTTTTGGGGCCAATCCCCCAGAGTTGGCCAATGGGGAGGCTATCCAGGAAGTGCGGAACCTCTGGGGCCGAAACGATCTTCAGCCCGTCCGGTTTCCCCAGAGAACTGGCCAGCTTGGCAACCAATTTATTGGGTCCCGCTCCTACCGAACCCGTCAACCCCAGGTCATCGAAAATCGCTTTCTTAATGGCCTCGGCGACCCCCCTCGGGCAGGGGAAAACCAAACGACAATGGGTCATATCGAGAAAGGCCTCATCGATGGATGCAACCTCAATATGGGGGGAAACCCCCCTCAGGATCCCCATCACCCTGATGGAGGTAGCGATGTATCGACGTAAGTCCCCCTCCACCCAAAGAAGTTCGGGACACCTCCTCCGGGCTTCATAGAGGGACATATTTGCGCGGACTCCAAAGGCCCGGGCCTCATATGACGCCGAGGCAACACCAGTCCTGGGGGGCTTCCCACACACCACCACCGGTTTTCCTTTGAGTCTGCTGTTGCGCCGTTGCTCTACTGATGCGAAGAAGGCATCCATATCTACGTGGAGGATGACCCTGCTTTCATTCCTCACCTTCAATTCCCCCAACACGGATGATCCCCATTCACGTCACCTTCCTGTATATTCCGATGATTTTGCCCACGATGGTTGCCCTCCTTTCTCCTCTCCTCACGATAATGGGTTCCACGGCCGGATTGGAGGGCTGGAGCCGCAGGGCATCTTCCTCTTTGTAAACCCTTTTCAGGGTTGCCTCATCATCCATCAAAACCACGGCA
>DAOVIU010000296.1 GCA_030673585.1 Pseudomonadota bacterium
TACGGTCTGGATACCCTTGAGATCGGTTCCATGATGGCATGGGCCTTCGAGTTGTATGAAAAGGGGATTTTAACGGATAAGGATACCGATGGACTGAAATTGGCCTGGGGGAACGACGAGGCGGTTATCGAATTGGTCCACCGCATCGCTAAGCGGGAGGGGATCGGCGACGTCTTGGCTGAGGGTCCCCTCAGGGCCGCCGAGAGAATCGGGAAGGGATCGGAGAAATACCTGATCCACGTCAAGGGGATGAGCAACCTCCACTCCGATGAAAGGCCCACTCCGGCCCTTGCCTTGGGTATTGCCACGGCGACTAGGGGCTCGGATCACCTCAGGAGTCGCCCGGCCATCGACCTCTACAACGTCCCCATGGAGGTATTGGAACGGGTCTATCGGCAGCCCGATGGCTATGACGGGCCCTTGACCAACGACTACAAGAAATACGAGGGGAAACCCCGAATGGTCTTCTGGCAGGAGATGAACTACATGGCCGTTGATTGCACCGGCATATGCAAGTACCACACGGTTTTCCTGAGCCCCAACCACCCCACCTTTCCGGAGTTCGCCAAGTTGATCTATCTCAATACTGGATTGGAATTCACACCGCTGGAAATCTGGAACGTGGCCAACCGGGCCTACACCATGGAGAGGCTCTTCAATATCCGGGAAGGGTTCACCCGAGACGATGATTGGCTAGTGGACCGATACTTCGATGAAAAGACCAGGGCGGGACTCCCCGTAGTCCGCGGCAAATCCATCGACAGGAAGAAGTTCAAGGGGATGCTGGACGAATACTACCGGCTCCATGAATGGGATGAAAACGGGGTTCCTACGCCAGAGTTTCTCAAAAAGATGGGGATAGAGAGGGAGCCATCCCATCAACTGTAGAAGACGTAATTCGTGTCCGTGGTCCGTGATTCGTGTCGGTCATGCACTGCGGATATGGGACACGGCTCACGGATACCGGATAACGGACACGCATTAGGGGGAGGAAAGATCGTGGAAAAGATGCTCATCGTCGACCATGAAAAGTGCACCGGATGCAGGCTCTGCGAGCTGGTCTGCTCCGTGAAGCATACGCGGGTCAGCAACCCAACAAAATCCAGGGTCAGCGTCATGAAATGGGACATGGAGGGTTTTTACCTCCCCATGCTCTGCCAGCATTGTCAGGACGCGCCCTGTATGGCCGTCTGTCCAAAGGACGCCATATACCGAGATGAGGCGCTGAATCGGGTCATGGTTGATCATGATCTCTGCATCGGGTGCAGGATGTGCATGACCGCGTGTCCATTTGGCGCCATGGGCTATGATCCCAAGGAGAAGAGGGTCTTCAAATGTGATCTGTGCGATGGCGACCCTTACTGCGTGAGCTTCTGCGATATGAAGGCCATCGACTACGTGGAGGCGAGCAGGGGTAATCTCAGGCGAAAGCGGGAAGCGGGAAGCCGCTTTTCGGAGTTGATGCGACGGTACGCCGGATGAGGCCGTTGCCCGTGTCCGTGATTCGTGTCCGTGAAGCGTTACTCGGTGTCCGTCATCAGTTATTTGTCATTTGACATTTGAACTTTGTCATTGATTCTCGTGTTCGTGATCGTGTTGCGTGTCTGTAACGATGTGGTTACGGCTCGCGTCTGGGGCAACGGGGTTCACTGTGGAAGAATAAGGACGCTCCAAAGGGGAAAGCCCTTATGCAGAAGATCATCACCATAGATCCCGACCTCTGTACCGGGTGCAGGTCATGCGAAATGGTCTGTTCCCTGGGTCACGATCAGATGTGCGGCCCCCTGCTCTCTCGGATCACGATCTCCCAGTGGGGGGAGATCTCAGCATACGTGCCCATCGTATGCCAACATTGCGAGGAGCCTGTCTGTGAGACCGTATGCCCTACAAAGGCCAGGAAAAGGGTCCCAGAGACCGGGGCGATGATTACCGATGAAAAGGTCTGCGTTGGGTGCAAATCCTGCATCTACGCATGTCCCTTCGGGGCTCCCAGCGTCAATCCCCTCATGGGAAAGGCGATGACATGTGATCTCTGCGCGGGCGACCCTCTATGCGTGTTGGTATGTATGCCCGGCGCCTTACAGTTTACCAGGTCGGAAAGGGCATCGCTGGAAAAGAAGAGGAGGACCGCCTCGCAATTCGTCGACCTGAAGAAACGAGGCGGTCTCAGGGGAATGAGGGATACATCCCATAAATTGCAGGGTGGGAGCGGGGCATGACCGAATGCGGATGGAGTGGAAAAAGGGCCAGGGTGGATCTGACCACGGGCGAAAAAGGGACCGAACCACTGGATTTGAACACTCTGAGAAGGTGGATTGGGGGCAGGGGATTGAATGCCTACACCATGTATTCGGAGTCACAGGCCGGAACCGACCCATTTTCCCCGGAAAATCCGCTCTGTTTTGCCGTGGGCCCTCTTTCGGGGACTTTTGCCCCATGCTCGGGCTGGTTCAACGCAGCATCCTTCTCCCCAATGTTCCATCCCCCTACCTATGGGGAAATCAATATCGGCGGACATTGGGGTCCCGAGCTCAAATTCGCCGGTTACGATCAGCTCATCGTTACTGGCCGCGCACAAAAACCCGTCTACCTATGGGTCGATGACGATCACATCGAGATACGGGATGGCCACCTCCTCTGGGGCAAAGGCACCCGGCAAACAACGCTGATGATCCAGGAAGAATTGGGCGATCGAGGTGTCCAGGTCCTCTGTATCGGCCCGGCTGGGGAGAGGGGGGTCAGGTATGCCTCTCTGCTCAACACCTTCTCCTGGATTGGCGAGCGGTTGGGCTTCGGGGCGGTCATGGGCTCGAAGAATTTGAAGGCCATAGCAGTAAGGGGAAGTCGACCCGTCCATATTGCGAAGCCCGAGAAATTCATGGAGACCTGCTTCCAGGCCAGGCAAAAAATCGCCCTCGATCCCTTCATCCAAAGGTTATCGGATGAGGGGACTCTTTTCCTCCTCGAGCCGGCCAACCGCATCGGACTGGGAGCCTTCAAGAATGGGAGGGCGGGATATGTCCCTGACATAGAGGAGAGGCTCAACGCAGCCGGATATGCAAGAAAATACCTCCAGGGACGGGAAGGCTGCTTCTCGTGTCCCATCCAATGTGGAAGATATACCTACATACGGGAGGGACCCTTCGCCGGCACCCACTTCGGAGGCCCCCATATCGAGGCCGTCTTTGCCCTGAGCTCGAGGATTTTGGTTCTTCATTGGCACAAGACGCCCAAGATGATTAGGA
>DAOVIU010000340.1 GCA_030673585.1 Pseudomonadota bacterium
GCAACCCCTTCAGGTAAGCCAATGGCTAAAATTGAGGAGGGCAATGGGAGGAGGGGAGCAGCTATTTACTTCAATCGCAATTCGATAGTTTCAGGCAGGGGTGCTGACCATCGAATACAGTTAGAATCAGTCACTATGAAACATCAAAGGCTATGCCGGCATAAGGGAGTCAATTTTCTCTCATAAAATCCCCCCGTTGGCCGTTCCACACAATACGGTGAACAGTACTTGGAAAATCATGAAAAACTTCAAGCCGTCGTCACCTGCGTCACTTGAGGCTCAACATAGTATCATCATCGCGCAACAGGAACAGCGTAATACAAGCCGCAAGCATCGGCCAGGCCGCAAAGAACAGGAGGTGTGCTCCCTGATAAGGGGCCAAATAGCCCTTGAATGACGCAAGTGTTGATATGAGGTGTAAAATCATGACTGCGCCATAGGTAAAAGTTTTCATCCACCCGATTAAGAAGCCGATTACGATCACGAGCTGGATCATACCGATTACATAGGATACAGCCGGACCGAATGCGGGAGCAAAGTAAAATGTCTGAAAGATCTTAGAGGTGTGCTCCGGGTTGATGAACTTATCCAGCGTCCACACTATCATCACGATAAACACACCCAGCCTAAGAAGCAAAAGCGACAGCGGCAGCTTTTTTCCCTTCTGCATATTATTCTCTCCCTATCTAATTCTTTAACTACTTGGAGCCTTATTAGCTACCTCAATGTTACCTTTTCTTCAGTGAGCAATAAATAGGGTGAACTATGTATTTTATGCAGCGAAATACTGTATTTCTTGGGGAGTAAAGGGCTATTGAAGATTTCGACTGGATGGGAGCATTACATGTTTTCGTGAGCTATCGGCAAGTAGAGTTCAAAGAGGGGCAGATCTTGAATTATCAGTTTAGTCTTTGATAAACCGTTCTTCGAAAATAAACGTGCAGTTAGTCCTTCGGTTCAAGCTTCTAAACAAGAAAAAAGCCTAGGACCAGCCTAGGCTAAATTACAAAAAAATCTGGCGGAGAGAGAGGGATTCGAACCCTCGATCCCGGTTTCCCGAGATACTCGCTTAGCAGGCGAGCGCCTTCAGCCAACTCGGCCATCTCTCCTTCACCTTCAACGTCTATGGGAATCTCGTCTGAACTCTATGTTAGATAACCATACCACGCTTTTCAAGCACGTGGATTGAAAAAAGTCCACCCCCTTCGGTTTTGGCGGAGGGAGAGGGATTCGAACCCCCGTCTCCTTTCGGAGAAGCGGTTTTCAAGACCGCCGCCTTAATCCGCTCGGCCATCCCTCCTACCTCTTCTCGATCCTCTCAATCCCGCCCATATGGCTTCTCAAGACATCGGGGATGAGAACCGTCCCATCGGCCTGCTGGAAGTTTTCGATGATGGCTATAATCATCCTTCCGATGGCACATGCGGTCCCGTTCAACGTGTGGACGAACCTGGTCTTCGTCCCACCTGATCCCTGGCCCCGGGCACGATATCGAACATTGAGCCTCCTCGCTTGAAAATCGGTGCAGTTGGAGCAGGAATGGGTCTCCCGATATTCCCCCATTCCGGGCATCCAGCAGTCGATGTCCCGCTTGTTCGCCGCTGGATCTCCCAGGTCGCCGCTACACATCTGGACGACCCGGTAGGGAATCCTCAGTATGCTGACCAACTTCTCCTCCATTGCCAGGAGCAAATCGTGTTCCTCCTGGGATTTCTCGGGCTCGCAAAAGGAGAACATCTCGACCTTGTCGAATTGATGGACCCTCAGAATTCCCTTCGTATCCTTGCCATAGGAACCCGCCTCTCGCCTGAAGCAGGTGGAAAAACCCACATATCGCCGAGGCAAATCCCCCTGATCCAAGATCTCGTCCATGTGCATCGCCCCGATGGACTGCTCCGATGTCCCAACAAGATAAAGATCGTCTTTCTCCACATGGTATACTTCGCTGCCCCCCCTGGTTAAATACCCCATACCATCCATCGCCTCGTAATTGAGCATTACCGGGGGGATAACTGGGATAAATCCCTCCTTGGTAAGGGTATCTATGGCTAACTGAACCAGCGCGAACTCCAGGAGAGCGGCATCCCCTTTGAGATAACCGAACCTCGACCCGGCAACCTTTGCCGCCCTCTTGGTGTCGATGATATCCAAGTCCTCCGCAATTGCCATATAATCCCTTGGGGTGAAATCGAATGTCGGCTTTTGGCCAACCTCACGGATAACAACGTTCTCGGTTTCATCCCTCCCCTCGGGAACTTCTGGTAGTGGAGGGTTCGGGATCAACCGCATGAGGGTACGGAATTCATCCTCTATGGGCTTCAATTGCTTCTCGGAATCCCTCAATTGCGCCTTCAGGTTCCTCATCGTATCGATCCCTTCGCGCCCGGCCGCCTCTCCTTTCTTCCGGTAGATCTCTTTGCTCATCCTCTTCTGTTGGGACCGCAACCCCTCTGCCTCCATGAGGACCCTTCGCCGTTTCTCGTCGACCTCCAACAGATGGTCGAGGTCGAAATCCACCCCCTTCTTACGGCATCCCTCCCTCACCTCATCGGGATTTTCCCTGCTAAACTTGATCTCCAACATAGCCGCCCATCCC
>DAOVIU010000009.1 GCA_030673585.1 Pseudomonadota bacterium
ATGACGTAGTAGTAGGGAAGGCGGTCTTCAAACGCAAATATCCAGAAGGAATTTCCCAGTGGAATCAAAATCCCGAGCGCCGCCTTAACAAATTTCCAATTCACCGCTATTACTCCGAGCATCTCGGCGACTGCTAACATGGATAGGGCAAAATAGGGCCCTTTGAGTCCATACTGAAAGACGAGGTACCCAATAAAAAGGCCGAGGAGCATCGCCAATATTCCGCCCAAGAACATTCCGAACCAGGGGGTTATTCCAAAATCCACGAAGAGCAGGCTCGATGTGTAAGTCCCGATTCCAAAAAAGGCGGCGTGTCCAAAGGAAAACTGGCCCGCATACCCTCCCAGAATGTTCCAGCATGACCCCAGATAGGCCCAGAACAAGATCACGATCAAAATATGCTGGTAGTAAGTGTCCAAAAATCGAGGGACAATAATGGCCAAAACAAGAGCCGGGATATAAAATTTTATGGATCCGAGTAACTTCATGCCTTCTCTCTGGATTCAAGCATCAAGCTCTCCTGCCGAAAAGCCCGGTTGGCTTGAACAGTAGGACTAAGAAAAAAATCATATAGATAACCAACAACTTAAAGGATCCCGGCAGAAGAATCGCGCCCAGGGCCTCGCATACTCCAAGGATGATTCCCCCCACGAGAGCCCCAATGAAATTTCCCAGCCCGCCAAGGACCACCACGACAAAGGCCGTGATCACGAAACGGTCTCCTACCGTCGGTTCCACGTGAAAGAAGGGAACGATGATAGAACCGGCGATCCCCGCACAGGCGGCTCCAATTCCGAAGGTAATGTAGTTGATCCTCTTCACGTTGATTCCCATGAGCATGGCCCCAACTTTCTCATCCGATATGGCCCTGATTGCCTTGCCGACATCCGTCTTTTTCAAGAAGAGGTAAAGCAAAAATGCAACAACGAAGGCAAACAGAAAAGCCATCAACCTGGGGAAGACGAAAATGATATCCTGTATCATAAAGGTCGTCGCCGCATAGGAGACTTTGGTCACACGGAAATTGGGGCTCCAAATCAAGAGGGCCATGTTGTCCAGGAAGAGGTAGAGGCCCAAGGTTACCAATAAGGGGTTATGATGCGCGGTGTCGATGATGGGTTCGATCAAAAATATTTGCGTCAAGACGCCTATGATGAAAAGAATGATGAAGCTGATGAAAATCGACAGATAGGGATCAATGCCGAAGAGCACGAATACCCAGTACGAAACATACATGCCCAACATCATCAGGGAACCCTGGGCGAAGTTGATGATTTTCATAACGCCGAAAATAAGCGTGAGGCCCAGGGCTATCAGGCCGTAAACCCCACCCATCAGTAACCCACTAACGGTCGCTTGGAGGATGGTGCCAATTTCCATTTCGTTGCTCCCCGTGGAACCCTAGGATAGAGGTTTATTCCCTTCTAGCCCCTATCTTCTCATTTTGGAATCGGTCTCTTCCGGGAATATTGGGGTGTGAACGATACCGAATCACACCCACGACTCTTGATTACCCTTATTGCAGGATATGATGCTAATCGTACCACCCGAAATCGTTCACCGCCTTCGTCATGGCGTACACATTGCCCGGAGGCGATGTCGGTCCCAACGCACAGCCCGGTCCCAGGACAAAACCTCCGGGGGCTTCTTTCCCCTTTTCAATAGCTATCCTGCTGAGCTCATAAACCTGATGGGGAGTCCCAGTTTGAATAACCTCCGGGTCAATATTTCCGTAGATGATGTCCTTTGGGAAGAATTTCGAGGCCTGCTCAAGATCGGCCTCGGGCCCAAAGCTGAGAAAGCTGGGGTGCTCCCACGGTGAGAGATCCGCCAGGGAAGGTAAGTTCAGGTTATGCTCGCCGCAAATATGGAATCCAAAGCGTTTGATCCCCATGGCTTTCATACGCTTGTGGTACTCGGCATGGTAAGGCAGGGCGAACTTCTCGAACTGTTCCGGTGAAATCACGTCATTGGCCTCGCTTGGCGCGCTCATGTAGACGAAGACCTTCTCCGCCGAAAACGTGTCCACCCAGTACCCCAGCACGTTGAAAATGTGGTCTATGGCTATCCTCGTGAGCCTTTCGCACAATTCGGGCTTTTCCGCCATCCATGCGCAGAACTGATTCAGGCCACAGATGTTTGCCGCCATGGTGAAAGGGCTCCGGGAAAAGAACCAGACGGGTAGACCTTCCGACTCTTGGAGCTTGGAGAACTTCATCACCTCGGGACCCCTCCCTGTCTTCTTCGGATCAGGCACCTCCAGATCTAAAACATCTTCCTCCGTTTTCACCGGGTACGATTCCACTACCATCGCCCCCTCTTCGCCCTCGGGCAATCGAACCTCTCCCCCGAAATCCAGCGCCCCTAAAACCGTTTGTCCAAAGGTATGGGGTATCAGGTCCCACCCATATTGCTCCGCAGTCCATAGCATCGCATGGTGACTCTTCTCCGGATCACCATACGCTGTGGTAACGGTATAACCAACGTTCTTGCTGCTAAATGCCGTGGCACTGGCACCGATGGGAACCCTATCCGGTTGCCTGCCCTCGAACAGCGCATCGGTCCGCTCTCGGATGCTCATCCGGTCCTGTCTCAACTGCACGATCGTGTTCCTCCTCTCCCTTCTGTTCGTACCTTTCGCCTATCGCACCCCCTCATCCGGTATCTTCAAAGGGCTTGCTCGCCTCCTGAAACGCAGTTAGAACATCGAGTGTACGCCAATCTGTGATGCCTACCGTGGAGCGCAAATAGAAGGAGCTGCCTTGGAGTAGCTAGCTACCCCAAGGCAGTCCAAACCCTTCTAGCCTCGGTCTTCCCACCTGGGCACCGGAAAGATCGGTTTCTCCTGGGCATATTTCGTGGGATACACCGAATAAATCTCTCCCTTCTTGACCTGGGTGTAAAGGATACCCGCATTCGTGTTCTGCCCCGTCTTGTCGAAAATGATCGATTTCTCCTGGGGGAGAATATGGTCAGCAAGATTGGTCTCGGCGATGGCATCCCGGACAGCCTTTCTATCGGTAGTGCCCGCTCGCTCCAGGGCGTCCTTCAGAACATAAACGGGCATGTAACCGTAAGTCCCTTCCTCGTTCATTTTGTTGCCGGTCCGCTTTAAGAATCTCTTCGCCAGATCAATGGTCCTCGGGTTGACCGGGTCCGGCCAATTAATCCCGGTCATCATGTACTCGGCCGCATCTCCCGCCTCCCTGGGAAAAATCGGGTTACTCAGGCCCCCACTGATTAATCCAATCACACCCTTAGCATTACATTTTAGCTCCTTCATCGTTCGGGCCATGAGGATAGCATCGGGAAGATAGCCGGTCGGCGCAATCACGTCCGCCTTGGCAGCCTTCAGTTTTGTGACCTCAGGCGAGAGGTCTTTGGTCTTCCAGTTGTACGAGATATCAGCAACGACCTCCAAACCCGCAGCGGGGGCACGTTTCTTCCCGTTACTGCTCATGGTAACCCCGAACAGTGTATCCTCGTGAAATAGGGCGATGGTCTTCACCTCGGTGCCCATCTCCCTGGCAAATTTCGGGATCATATCGATGATCTCCCGCACGGAGATGACGGAATCGCACGAGACACGGAACGTGTACTTGAATCCCCGCTGCAAAATCTTCTCCGAGATCGCCAGGGTGATGAGAAAGGGAGTCTTGTACTTTTCATGGATTTGCGTGACGGCAAAGGTGACCGAACTCTGATAACACCCGAAGGTGGCGAGCACCCCCTCCTTTATCAGCCTTTCGGCCTCTGCGACACCTATTTGTGGTTTCCCTTCGCTGTCGGCGTGGATTAGTTTGAGCTTAGCTCCCCCCAGAGACTTGATCCCACCTGCCCTATTGATCTCCTCAGCGGCCAGCACCACTCCCGTCTTGAGCGCGTTGCCCGCTTGAGCCAATCCCCCGCTGAGAGGGTGGATTGTCCCGATTAAGACCTCTTTTGGCTTTGCCCGGACCACGTACGGAAATCCATCGACCAACGTCGCGGCACCTGCCGCGCCGGCGACCTTCAAGAAGGTCCTCCGGTCAACCGCTTTCCTTTCCTTCTTGTTTATCTTTTCCATTTTTATTCCCCCTTTACTTGAAATGAGATTTTAATGGTAAAATAGTCACCTCCTTTCTCCTGCTTAGATCTGCCTGGCAACATGGGCGGCTTCATGAATGGCATCGAAAATTCTCCGTGGACTGGCGCAGTCACCAATGGCGTAGAAGTTCATCCCCTTTTTATCCAGTAACTGTGCAAGTTCACGGTCAGCTTTCGCCCCCATTGCCAGCACGATGAACTCACCTTTGATACGGTGCCTCTTCCCTTCTCGATCCATGGCGATGATGCCATCATCCATTATCTCTTCCACCTTCATGTTGGAAATGGCCTCCACCCTTTTATCCTTGAGCCTCTGGATGAGAAACTCCCGCTCGGTGGGATCCACGTCGGATGCGATTTCATCCAGCATCTCAACGATAACGATTTTTTTCCGTCCCTTGCTCTCCTCCCATATGAATTCCGCGGTCTCGCAGCCCACCATGCCGCCCCCCGCCACGATCATTTTCTCCTTCCCCTTGAGGACTCCAATGCCGTCCCGCAAAACATGGTGCGCCATCACAACATGCCCCGCGTCAATGCCGGGAATGGACGGAATTAATGGCGTCGATCCCGTGGCCACGATGAGCTCATCCGCTTTCAGGGAATTTATCGTCTCCGCCTTGACTTCTTTCTTGAGAATGACCTCGACATCCAACTTCTTGAGCTGGCCTGCTAGATACTGGGTGACGTTTTCGATCTCGTCCTTAAAAGGGGACTTGGCCGACAGGAGGAGCTGTCCTCCGAGCCTGTCGCCCTTCTCGTAGAGGGAAACGGTATGTCCTCTCAAAGAGGCCACCCGCGCCGCTTCCATACCGGCTGGGCCCCCTCCCACCACGACAACCCTCTTGGGAACCGGGGCCTTTTCGATTCGATACTCCCTTTCCCTCCCGACCTCGGCATTGACGCTGCACTTCAGGGTCAGGGATTCGAACACCCGAGTGATACACCAATTGCAGGCAATACACTTGCGAATGTCTTCCAGCCGCCCTTCCTTCGCCTTGATGGGTAATTCCGGATCAGCAACCAGGGCCCTCCCCATGGAAACCAGGTCGGCCTTTCCATCTCGGATGATCTCATCGGCCAGTACCGGGTCGTTGATCCTTCCCGCCACAATAACGGGAATACTGACCGCTTTCTTAATTCCCTCCCCGAGGTGGACGAAGCACCCTCTCGGTATGCACATCGGTTGAATTTGGAACATCTTCGGGTTGTTGTAAAAGATGCTCTCGTAGATGCTCCCGCTGACGTGGATCACGCTCGCTCCCTCATTTTCGAGCATCCGCGCAATGGCCGGGGTCTCATCGAGGGTCAATCCGCCCTCGATGTAATCATCCCCGTTGATGCGAAAGCTTACCGGGAAGTCCTTTCCCACCTTCTGGCGAATGGCCCTCAGGATCTCCAAGGGAAATCTCATCCTTCCCTCGAGATCTCCACCGTATTGGTCGGTACGCTTGTTGGTATACGGCGCCATAAACTCGTTGACGAGGTACCCATGAGCCCCATGGACCTCCACGAGATCGAAGCCCGCCCTTTTCGCCCTCAAGGCACCCTCCGAGAACTTCTCAACCAGGTCCCCTATCTCCTCGACGCTTAATTCCCTCGGGGGCTTTGCCTTTAAGCTCCTGCCCACATAACGACACATGACAGGAGATGGAGCTACGGGACTAACCCCCTCTCCCACCCATTTGGCCTGCCTCCCGGTGTGACCCAGTTGAAGGCCGATCTTTACGCCGTAGGCCTTGACGGTCTCCGCGAGCGTATTGAGCCCCGCAATAACCGTATCCTTAAATATCCCTAGGTGCGCGGAGGGACCTACCCCGACTGGGTCGATGCTGTTGGATTCCACGATGATCATCCCGGCCCCGCCCCTTGCCCTTTCGACACAGTAGTCAATCAGCCGATCCGTCACCCCCCAATCCACCCCCCCAAACCCCGTAACCATGGGGGGCATCACGATTCGGTTTTGAAGCTCAATGGGTCCTATGGTAATTGACCTAAAAAGGCTCTCGAGATTCTGCATCAGTACTCTCCTCTTCCCGGCTTTTTCCTCTGCGTACTCAAGACCAAGCCGCTAAAGAATAGCAAAACGAGATACCAAGCCCTCGCGTTCTCACACAAATTGACCGAATGGAACGATCTCCACCCCCATTTTTTCCAGCTCTGCCCTCACTGCCTTAACGACCTCTATCGCGTTCGGCGTATCCCCGTGGACCAAAAGGACATCCACGCGAAATTCCATGTCGCTCCCATCGCTCGCCGTAATCTTTCCCTCTTCAATAATTCTCCTCGCCCGCCGCACGGCCTCCTTCGGATCCATCTCCTTCTTCTCCCTCTGGATGATTCCGGTCTTGTCCGGGCGATAGTCTATGTCCACACCCACCTGGCTGGCAACCCTCAGACCCTTTTTCTTCGCTATCTCATAGGTAGGCAAACCGGGCCTCGTACCAACCACGATCAGCTCCGGATCAATCTCAAGGATACCATCCATGAGAGCTTCCGCAACCTCCTCATTCCGTATCGCGTGGGCAGAAAATGAGCCGTGAGGACCCACGTGGTGAAGCTTCATCCCAGCCGCCTCGACGAACGCCTTCAACGCCCCAACCTGATAGACCAAGTAGTCCCTCATTTCCTCCGGTGAACAGTCCATTATCCTCCTGCCAAACCCCATCATGTCGGGGAATCCAGGATGGGCCCCCACCGCGACCCCATGTTCTTTTGCCAGCATCACGGCCTTCCTCATCACCCGGGGATCCCCCGCATGAAACCCGCAGGCGACATTAGCCGATGTTATATACTTCATCAACTCCTCGTCAAGCCCGTATTTATAGTTGCCGAAGCTCTCCCCGACATCGGCGTTGATATCTATCTTTTTATACTTCATGGCTCACCTCCCATTCAGAAATTAGTAGCAAGAAATATATTACCTATATCTGGCCTTCCATCGGCACGGATTACCAGACCCCTCTGACCTCTCCCTCACCCAACAGGAACCCGAATTGCAATATTATCAAAAAGGGTATTCGAGGGCTTTTTTTATTTTTGAAATCCTCAATATTTTCCTTTTTCTTATCCTCAGCGCTTCTGCAATACCGATGCTTTTAAAAATTACCTTGTCTCCCGGTTTCAATTGGCCCACCACGTCGAGATCGGATCTTATAACGGTCCCGATCGTCGCGTATCCACCGCCCGTAACACCGTCGTTCAAGAGTAACAGCGGGAATTGGCCGCCTGGCAACTGAATGGAACCAATGGGATAGGGGATATCCACAACATTGGAAGGATGAGACCCCGCCCCAAAGGGCTGGGGCCTTGGCTTAAAGGCGAATTTTGGCCCTTTAAAGCGATAGGTAACCCGGTTGGAATCAGGGGCTACCGTCCACGTCGCCTGGAAAAACTCGGCCATGGATTCCCTCGTGAGCCGATAATCGTACATCCCCCTGATAGTCCTGAGTTTTACATCTCTCGGAACGCTCGGGATATACTTCTTCGGGAGACTTACTCCCTCCAACTGTTCCAGGGGAAATTCGGGCTTCAACGTCTTGACCGGATCTCCCTTTTGTAATTTCCTTCCTTCGTATCCCCCTATTCTACTGAGCGTTCCGGTAGAGCGGCTGCCAAATACCAATGGAACATCAATCCCCCCCGCAACACAGAGATATGCCCTGCAACCGCTTCGTAACGGGCCAAAGGTAATTACGTCGCCCGATTTGACCCTGACGGTCTTCCAAAGATCGACTTCTTTTCCGTTTATCCTGGGTGGTATATCCGCTCCGGTGAAGGCAACGACCGTGTCCTCCTGCACCCTTATCTGAGGGCCGACAACCGTGATTTCCAAAGCCGCTGCATTTTCCCTGTTTTTTAGGAGAATATTTCCGACTCGGAAAGAGAGATCGTCCTGAGCGCCGGAAGGGCAAATTGCATCGCCGTATCGACCCGAACGACCCAGGTCTTGAACCGTGGTCTCGGCCCCTCCAAACAGGATCTCAAACATCACGTAGCCCATTTTCAAGGGTTTTCAGGTAATGCTCACGATTATCAAAATATTTTAACGGCTCAAACCTCTGTTTCACGATCTTAAATCGGTAGTCCCCCGCCTCCACGCTTACCCGTATGGCCTCGTATTCATCCATGTCGATCGATCGTAGCTTGAATCGATCGCCCGAACGTGCCAGGACTGAATCCTTCAGGTCTGCGAGCTTTCTGTCGGGGTCATAGACGGGAACCGCGGACCGACCTAGGAGTTGATATCCTCCCGGGCTCCCATACGGGGAAATGCTGGTTATAACTCCCCCCATCACCAGGGATCTGATCGGCGACCACTTTCTCGGGACGAGGTATTTGGGGCACGACATAGCCCTGGATTTCTCAACCATCTGTAAACAGGCCGTCGAACCCGGCAAGAACCTCTTCATGGTTATGAGATAAGGCAAACCCGTGTGCGCCTTTATGAATTCGGGAACGCTCAGTCCGTTGCTTATGGCTACGAACTCGAGATTTGTCACCGACGGGTCTGGGTGGCCCGAGGAAAACTCCCTGGCGCACTCAACGGTCCAGGGGTCGTTGTAGAGGATGGGCATTTCGATTAAGCGGGATTCGAAGGCGGCGAACTCCGCCGCCTTCGAATCAAAATTCTGTAGCTTCTTTAGGAGTTCTTTTGGTGCAATCTCCTCGGGATTATAGTGAACTAAATACGTGGTAGTTCCGGGATAGGCCTCGATAAGGCCGGGTATGCCCTCTTTCATGATGGATTCACAAATAGCCTGAATCTTGAAGTTGATGGCGAGGTCAAAATCCCGGCTCAGCTCAACGAAGATACACTCATCCCCGGCAAAACTGTAGCGTGGTAAGCCTTGTGACGCCATGATTTGACCCTCTGTCAAGGCATCCTGAGCTAAAATAGCATCATACTTGTATATTTAAATTACAGGCTTGTCAATGGAAAACTCGTCCTAGCATTGGCACGGATCCGCCTCACAGGTAAGGTTTAAGGAATAGATCAACGAAATGAAACCAAGAGGGAACGTATGGGCTTTTCCCCTAAGAAGCCGCACTGAGCAAAAAATGCCGAGTCCCAAAAAAACGATCGGCGGGGCGAGCTAATCTCGTTTCTTGGTCTTCTTGTAGATGCACGCCCGGTGAATTTTACACCTCTCATGTGGGGCCGTACAACTGGGAAGGGACTTTTGGGTTCCACTGACCTTTTGGTCCTTTAGGGACAATATGATCTGAAAGACGTTTTCGACCTCTCTCTTATCTCCCTCAATGATCATCGTTGTCGCCCCCTCAGCTCCAAAAACTCCTCCCCTCCCTACAACTGTGCAACTCACCTCTGCGAGAAGGGATATGGCATCCTTTTCGGTGATAATTCTCCCTCCAAGGGGGATTAAACCAACGGCCATTCCTATTGACCGATCAACGTTTTTTCGGCCCGCCTTCGTGACTATGTCCGTAATCGATCCTGGAACTAATTTTTCCAAGCCTGCGGCAATAATGATATTTTCTATCTCCGCTATAACTCCTGAAATAATTCTCCCCGGTCCGCCCCCCAACGCAATTCCGTACATGAGGGCTGAATTCCCAAAAACATCAATGGCATTGGCACCTATGACGGCGACATCTTGGGCCTTGAGATTTTCAATGGTTTGTTCCAATGATTCATCTGCGTCTATCAATTCCCCCCCTTCAATGAGCGCACAGTGGAACCCCAGGGATTGGACCTGAGCAGTCTTGGTCCCCTCCGGAACAATCCTGCCTGAAATGCGCAGCGGCTTGCCCGTGAGTTCTTCGGAGACACAGGAAACCGTTGTCCCCCCTTTCAAAAATATTTTCCCGGATCTCAACGCGTTTTGAACAGAGGGCATCCTCGAAATCCCCTTCGCAATGATTCGCTTTGCTTCATTTACGGTAACCGTTACCTGAGCTCGCATCTTTTCCCTCCTGACCTTTGGGTGACACAAAAACTAAATTCCCCAAATTTCATAAGTCTCACCCAATCCTCGTTTTTCCTCCAAATTCCGCTTCGGAAAATTGCCCCCTTCGAAGCATCAACTTTATCTCATAGATACGGTGATTTCAATCAAAAAAGCTTCGCTACCCCTCCATTTGTCATTCCTTATTTGTCACAAATATACGATGCCTAAAAAGTCAATAGCATATTTTCCCTTTCGATGAAAATCGACGAAAAGATCCCCTTGTGCGCCAAAAAATGAGAAAGAGGATTGGTAGGCCCATATCAGTCTAATAATGGGTATTGACAAAGGTATGATTGTGGAGTACCGTCGCAAAACATATAGTTGTATATACAGATAGATGGATATCCATTTACTTCAAAACGAAAATAGAGTACAAAAGCCATGTTGAAGTCTTTTTTTGAGCCGAAGTCAGTGGCCATCATTGGTGTTTCCAAAGACTTTAACAAGATCGGGGGCAAAACACTCCGCTTCTTTCTCGAACATGGCTACGGCGGAGAAATATTCCCGGTGACACCTAAGTATGAGGAGATAGCGGGGCAGAAATGCTATCCGAACATCGAAGAGGTACCTCCAGGTGTTGATCTGGCCTTGATTATGATAGCTGCAGAGGGGGTTTTGGACTGTCTCAATGCATGCCATGAGAGG
>DAOVIU010000232.1 GCA_030673585.1 Pseudomonadota bacterium
AAATGAACCAAACCGAGCCCTTAACGAATTCCATGGCTAAGGCAAAGGACCAATTGATCCAACTCATAGGAGACCTGAGGCGTTACGTGGCCTATCAAGAGAGCCTTGGGGCCGAATTCCTCCCCCGATCTCCCGGTAAACTCCCTCATCCTCAACACACCTTAGACGAGGTGAGGAGGGAACTGGGGGAATGCAAACGGTGTAACCTTCATCTGACACGCCGGCATATCGTCTTCGGTGAGGGGAGCGAAAAGGCCCAGCTGGTATTCATCGGCGAAGCACCGGGAGAGGATGAGGATCGACAGGGGAGGCCTTTCGTCGGGAAGGCCGGTAAGCTCCTAACCAGAATCATCAACGCCATTGGCCTCACGAGGGAAGAGGTTTATATTACCAATATCATTAAATGTCGACCTCCCCGCAACCGAAACCCTCAGCAGGACGAGATCGCCACCTGCGAGCCGTTCCTTGAGAAACAGCTTGAGATCATCCAACCGAGGATCATCTGCGCGTTGGGGACCTTTGCGGCCCAAACCTTACTTGAGACCGATGAAAAGATTTCCCACCTGAGGGGACGGTTTCATGTATATGGGGGAATCAAGGTGATGCCGACCTACCATCCGGCTTTTCTCTTGAGAAATCCCCACAAGAAAAGGGAAGCCTGGGAGGATATGAAGAAAATTCAGGGGGAGTACATCACATAGCTGAGCCGATACTCCATCTGCCAAATCTCATCCATAATGAGGCGCACGGACTTTTTGAACAGTAACTCATAGAGGGACAATTTCCTCTTCGGGTAAATCACCGCGGGCTTTCCCTCAATCCCCACCATCTCAGCTGCTATTTCAATGGCGTCCTGAAGGCTCCCAAGCCGGTCAACCAACCCCAGCTCCTTGGCCTGTTCCCCCGAAAAAATCCGGCCGTCGGCGATCCGCCTTACCTTGCTTTCCTCTATATTCCTGCCCTCCGCCACCGCACGAACGAACTGACTGTGAACGCTATCGATAACGCCTTGGAGGATCGATCTCTCGCCGGGGGTCATCTCCCTCAGCGGGGAACCGATATCCTTGTGTTTGCCGCTTTTAATCACATAGCTCCGCAGCCCAATTTTCTTTAACAGGTCCTCGACATTCGAGAACTCCATCACCACCCCGATACTCCCCGTAATGGTTCCAGGGTTGGCCACGATGAGGTCAGAGGCACAGGCGACATAATATCCCCCCGATGCACCCACGGATTCCATTGAGGCGATAATCTTCTTCTTCTCCTTGGCCCTCAAGACTTCTCGATGAATCTCCTGAGAGGGTCCGACACCACCTCCCGGGGAATTGATCCTCAAAATGATCGCCTTAACGCCCTCATCCTCCGTAAAGTTGTCGATCTGTTCGACGATGTGTCGCGAACTGGTGATCACACCCTTGATATCCACAACAGCGATTTTTTCCCCACGGGCAAAGACCTCTTTCTCTCCGAACCGGGTCAAGAAAAGGATCGACAGGAGGAAGACACCTAAAATGACCCCGATGACAATGAGACCTAATAGGACAGGATGCTTTCTCATGGGATACTCCTTTCCTCGCGTTAATATCCATGAAGGGATCCCTTAAGACCCTGATATCTCTCTTGGCCTGAACAGGACGGTTATCTGATCCTCACCCCCATGATCGATCTCCAGGGAGAACCCCTCAAACTCCTTTGTCCTCAAGGCATCGAGAAGGGACTGGATGTCGCCCACCAGTTCGACGTCCACGGTGAGCTCTCCCATCACCACGTACCGAAGCCGCACGTCTCTGACAAACCCGAGGTCTTTCCTGAGGAAATCCTCGAATTCCCGGTACCAAGGGTACCGCGAGACCTCGGCGAGCACCAATCGGATGCGTACCACCTCCTCCTCGGCAATCCTCTCCTCCAATAATCCCATGGATGCCAACGAATCCCTCAGTTCATGGAGATCGAGTTGAACTTGCAACAGCACCTCGTGCCTGTCAGCCCCCCCCGTCTCCGAGAGAATCTTGAACGTCTGCACGTACTGAGTCACCCGGCTAAAGATCTCCGTGTGCAGGGCTATGTCATTCTCTTCAAGCGCCGAAGACGGAATGAACTCCATGAGAGAGATCCGTACCGCCTCCTTGAGTGCGTTCATGATTGCACTTTGGCGGGCTTTCCCAACATCCCCGTCAATCATTTCCCCGGAGCCCACCACCATCAGCTCCTTTACCTGAGGTAATTCCGCGGCCGGAAGGGACATCACTAAGCCCGCAATCAATAAGCCGATGACTACGGTAACCCGTTTCATGGATTCTCCCTACTCCGCCGATAAGGCGAAAATCTCAATCGGTCCGAATGGAACTCTTTGATAAACCTTGATCATCCTCATTTTGATCAATTCCAAGAGGGCGAGGAACGTAATGATGATATCATCTTTAGATGATGCTCCGGAAAAGAGCGAGGAGAAGAGAAGCCCCTTCCCTTCGGCTTTGATCGCCTCCAGAATCTGGGCGATTCGTTCCTCTATCGTGATCCGATCCAGGGTGATATCGTAGGCGGTTTCGGGGGAGTACCGAGTCAAAACATCCCTGAGGGCCTCGATCAATTCGAATACTCCCACCTCAACAAGCCCCCCTTCTTCGGATTCCTCAACTTGTTTTCCGGGCACGAAGGTATCCCTCTCCAAGATATCCCTCTCGTGGAGCCGAGCAGCCGCTTCCTTGTATTTCTCATATTCGAGGAGTCTATTCACCAGCTCTGCCCTTGGGTCTTCCTCTTCCTCCCCCTCTTCGGGCAGAGAGGGCAGCAGCATCTTGGACTTTATTTGTAGCAAGGTCGCCGCCATCAAGAGGAACTCGCCAGCCACATCCAGGTTGAGGGCCTTCATCAAGCTCAGATAATCGAGATATTGATCCGTAATCGTGGCGATAGGGATATCGTATATATCTACCTGGTTCCGCCTGATAAGGTGCAGGAGGAGATCCAAAGGACCTTCGAAAATTTCCAGCTTCACGGTATATGCGTCTGCAGTAACCATTGAATGAAAGCCAGCCACTCTCCCTATAGTATATAAGGACCCAAAAAGAGGACCATGAAGAAACGGATAATGGGCCAGATAAAATTGATCATCCCCGTAAAGACGAGCAGCAATATGATGAGAAATCCGTAAGGTTCCAATTTCGAAAATACTGCCGCCTGCTCCGGGGGGAGAAGATGGGCTAAAACCCGACTTCCGTCCAGAGGCGGGATCGGAATCGCATTAAAGACGGCCAAAATGATATTAATCCTGACGCTCTCCCATAACATCATCATGAGGGGACTTATAATAAGGCCCCATGAACCCGGGGAGACGGAAGCCAGGATCCGAAATAACATGGCGGAAACGGCCGCCAAGGCCAAATTGGTCAATACGCCAGAAAGGGATACCCAAATCATATCCCTCCCCGGATTCCGAAGATTATAGGGATTAATGGGAACGGGTTTGGCGTAGCCGAATATAAACCTTCCTCGCGTAGTGAGCAGCAGCACCAGCGGCAAAATGATGGTGCCGAACAGATCGATATGAGCCGCGGGGTTGAGGGTCAACCGGCCCGAGTATTTCGCCGTGGAATCACCCAGCCTGTCGGCGACCCATCCATGGGAGACCTCATGAAGGATGATGGCTAACAAAATCGGAATGACAGAGATGGATATTTTCTGGACTATCGTCGCCATATGGCATCCCGCAGGGGAATGGCCTCGGACTAAACCGCTCCCTGCTAGTTTATGTAGGTCCTTTTCACGTAATCGACCTCATCATCCCTGGTTTTGATGCGTTGATCGAGACGAGCTTTCAAGAGATCCGCCAATATTTCCTTCATGATGGGCCCTGGCCGAAAACCCAAACGAATCAAATCCCTCCCCTTCAACAGGGGTTTCTGCCCCCGGAGGGTTGTAAAGAAAATGGAGATCCACTTTTTCGTCCCCTTCTTGGCGGTCTTCGCCATCATGAAGAGCTTCACCTC
>DAOVIU010000257.1 GCA_030673585.1 Pseudomonadota bacterium
ACGCTCTCCGCGGACGTGGAGACTAACTCCTTTTCCGCCGCGTTCAATTCCACCTCGATAACCACCTCCACGCCATCCGCCCCCAATTTGACGGGTACACCAAAGCAGAGGTCTGACAGCCCGTATTCACCTTCCAGGTATGCACAACAGGGAAGGATCCTCTTCTTATCTTTCAAAATGGCTTCCACCATTTGGGCTGCCGCAGCCCCTGGAGCGTAGAAGGCGCTCCCCGTCTTGAGAAGTGAGACGATCTCGCCGCCGCCCTTGCGTGTCCTATCGACCAGTCGATCAACGGTGTCTTCGGGGAGGAGTTGCAATAGGGGGATTCCACTCACCGTGGTATAGCGGGGTAAGGGAACCATCTGATCCCCATGGCCCCCGAGGATGATGGTTTGAATGTCCTCTACGGAAACACTCAATTCCATGGCGATAAAGGTCTTGAACCGGGCCGTATCGAGAATACCCGCCATACCCACTACCCTCTTTTTCGGGAAACCGCTCCGCTTATACGCGAGATAGGTCATGGTATCCAGGGGATTGGCCACCATAACGAGCATGGTGTTGGGGGAGTTAGCCACCACCTGGGTAACCACCGAATCAATGATCTTCTTGTTGGTCTCCAGTAAGTCCTCCCTGCTCATCCCCGGCTTTCGGGGCACTCCTGAAGTAACAACAACGACATCCGAATCCCGTGTCTCCTCATAACCCGTGGTTCCGAGGATGGCCGAATCGAACCCTCCAATGGGCGCCGATTCAAACATGTCCAGACCCTTCCCCTGGGGAAGGCCATCGATGATGTCCACCATGACGACATCGCCCAGCTCCATTTCCGCTACCTTATTGGCCACCGTCGCACCTACATTGCCCGCTCCAATGACGGAAATCTTCTTCCTTCCCATAATCGACCTCCTTTCTCTGGCCTCCTCCTTATATTTTGTTTATTTCCTTCTGACGGGGAATCATATAACCCCTCAAATGGTACCCACACGATTTCCTGACGATCAATTCCGGCTCCAGGGTAATCTGCCTCGCCCTGTCCCCATCTCCTTTCTCGATCCTTTCAATCAGCGTATGAACGGCTATGGAACCCATCTCGTACTTCTTCTGGCCGATGGTGGTTAGCTCGATGGCCTTCAACGAGGAGAATTCGATATCATTAAACCCTATCAGGGCAATATCCTCGGGAACCTTTAGCCCCGAATCGAGGATAGCCTCGAGGGCGCCCAACGCCATGTAATCGTTTATTCCGAAAATGGCGCTGGGAGGATCTTCCACGGCCAGAAATTTCTTTGCGGCCTCATATCCCGAGGACTTCAAGAAATCACCCTCCAAGACCAGGAGTTCACCAGGGTCCAACCCATATTCGGTAAAGGCCCGCCGTGCTCCCTCCAACCTTTCCACTGCGGGCGAGGAGTCGCTCGGCCCCGAAATGACTCCTATCCTCTCGTGCCCCATCCTGATGAGGTGCTCAATGGCAAGAAACCCGCCCTTGGCATTTTCCACCACGACGTAGTTAATGCTATCCATCAGGGGATCTCCATGAACTCTTCGATTTACCAAGATCAGGGGAAAACCGTCCTCCACAAGCCTCGTAATGTTGGGGTCACGAATATGGGCTGATGTGAAGATAATCCCATCAACTCCTCGGCTTCGGAGCATGTCGATGTATTGCTTCTCCAATGAAATGTCGAAGTTCGTGCAGCAAAGTATGATGCTATATCCAAGGGATCTGGCCGTGTCTTCTATCCCCTTTGCCAATTCCGGGTAGAAGGGATTGACAATGGTGGTGATAACCAGGCCTAAGGTCTTTGTTCTCCCAGATACCAGGCTTTGGGCCAGCACATTGGGTTGATAATTGAATTCCTGGGCTATGGAGATGATCTGCTCTTTGGTGGATTGGCTTATCCGGGGCTTATCGTTCAGCGCCCTGTATACCGTGGTGTGGGAAACCCCCGCCACCTTTGCTATGTCCTTTATGGTCGTGTATCTTCCCATTTGCGTTAACGTTAACTCAACCTCAACCCAAAGTCAATGGGAAAATCATTTTTTCACAAATGGGTAGGCCTTTGGTGCGGAACGAAGATCCGTTCTAATTCGTTTACCGTTTTTGGTTTTACGTGAGGTGGCTTTTCTTGGTGCGAGAAGAGAACCTATGAAAAATCACCCTTGTTTGTCTCATCTAGATACCGAGATAGGCCTCTCGTATCTCGGGGGATTTCTCTATCTCTTCCGCGCTTCCGTGGGCCTTTATCTTGCCTTCATGCAATATGTAAACACTGTCCGATGCAGAAAGGGAGGCCTCCACGTTCTGTTCCACGAGGAGTATCGTCAAGCCTATTTCCGCCTTCATCCGTTCAATGGTCTCAAAGACCTCACCCACCAGCTTTGGAGCCAATCCCTGGCTCGGCTCGTCAAGCATGATCAGTTTCGGCCTCGTCATCAATGCACGAGCTATGGTCAGCATCTGCTGCTCGCCGCCGCTCAGAGAGCCCGCCTTTTGCTTAGTCCTCTCCTTGAGGATCGGAAAAAGGGAGTAAACGAGCTCAAGGGAATCGTCCATGTTCTTGAGGGCCTCTTTTGGGTAAGCTCCCATGGTAAGATTCTCATGGACGTTCATCCCGGTGAAGAGGTGCTTCCCCTCGGGGACAAGCACGATGCCCAACTCCACCTTCTTATGGGTCGGCAAGTGGGTGATCTCCACATCTTCATAGATGATTCTTCCCCCCCAGGGCTCTATCAAACCAAGGACAGTCCTGAGCAGCGTCGTTTTCCCGACCCCATTGGGCCCGAGCAAGGCCGTTATGGACCCCTTTTCCACCTCCAGGCTTGGCCCCCACAATACCTGCATAGCCCCATATCCGGATTCTATGCCTTCAACCTTCAGCATATTCTCATTCCCCCACCTGACGCCCGAGGTATACATCTACGACCCTCTGATCCTTCAAGGCCGTAGCCGTAGGCGCATCAACCAGCTTCTTGCCCTGGTGCATCACGATTACCCTCTCGGCAAATCCTACCACCGCACGCATGATATGCTCCACCATGGCGACGATCGCTATGTTCTCCTCCTCTTTTATCTTCTTCAGAAACACAACCATCTCGTCAATGTCCTTGGGGTGCATCCCAGCCAAGGCCTCATCCATGAGGAGGAGCTTGGGCTTCATCGCAAGGGCACGGGCCATCTCCATGAGCTTTTTTTCCACAGGGGTCAAAGAACCGGCCTCCTTATCCCTGTGGGGCGTAAGCCCCACGAGTTCAACATAGCGGTCGGCTATGTCCAAGGATTCATCCACACCCACTTTGCCGCTCAGGGTACCGAACATGACCCCAACCGCCACATTCTCTTGCACGCTGGCTGAGCTGAAGGGTCTGGGTATCTGGAATGTCCTTCCAATTCCCAGCGGCGCTCTCTTATGCGGGGGCATACGAGTTATATCCCTCTCCTCAAAGATCACCTTCCCTCCATCGGGTAGATAAACCCCGTTAATAACATTGAAAAGGGTTGTCTTTCCACTGCCATTGGGCCCCACCATGCCGATCGCCTCACCTGGTTGAATCTCCAGGCTCACATTATTCACAGCTATGAGACCGCCAAAGGACTTTGTTACATTCTCCAGTTTCAATAGTGCCATGGCTATTCAATATACCTCTGTAAGGGGGTCCCCTTAATTCT
>DAOVIU010000110.1 GCA_030673585.1 Pseudomonadota bacterium
AATTACCCGATAAAGTAGTCCTTCATAAAACGGAGGAGGGTACCAACCCCCAACCTGTGGCGTTTGATTAAATTGAGGACATCTGTTCTTCCCTTTTGCGACCTCGTATAGTAGAGGAGGTTGGCCTTCAGGAGCAACCACTGGAGACGGATAAAGGAGATATGATCGTGTTTAAACACCAGATGCTGACCATCGTAGAAGGTCCACGGCCTGCGGAACAAGCGGTCCTTCACCTTCTCATAGAGGGCCGTACCCGGGTACGGTGTTAAAATAGAGAATTGGGCAACGTTGGTATCGAGCGTCTTGGCCCACTGTATGGTTTCGTTCATGGCCTTTACCGTTTCACCGAGCCCCCCCAAGATGTAGCTGGCGAGGATTTCGAATCCATTCCGCTTCAAAACCCCCACCGCACGCTCGGCCATCCCAATATCAGACCTCTTCCCGAACTCCTCGAGGCTTGGTCTATGGGCGCTTTCTACCCCGATAAAGATGCTCTTGCCCCCCGCCCTGTGCATCTTCTTGAGCATCGGCTCATTCCCGACGATGGTATCCACCCGTGACAAATTCCACCACCAGATGTCAAGATTCCTCTGGATGATCCCTTCCGATAGCTCCATAACCCTCTTCGGAGACAAGGTGAAATTATCATCGACAAAGGCGATGGCATTGAAATGGTATCGGCGATACAGCTCGTCGATCTCCTGGAGTATTGAGGGGACGCTGCGGCTCCTCCACTTCCGACCGAAGAAGGTAGAGGATGAACAGAAGGAGCAGTTACTGGGACATCCGCGGCTGGTGATCATGGGCGTAATATCCCGATTCCCGAACTTGGTCTTTCGGTAATTGTCCATATCGATGAGATGTCTTGCGGGCAAGGGGAGCTGGTCGAGGTCTTCGATGAACTCCTTTTGAGGGGTCCTCATGATATGGCCGTTGCGACGGAAGCTGATCCCCTTTACGCGGGAGAATTCCCCTCTCTCCTTTTGTAACTCGGCGAGGAGTTCATGGAGGGTGACTTCCCCCTCCCCACGCACCACGAAATCGACCTGGTTGGTGTTGAGCACCTCCTCATCAACAAAACAGGGGTGTGGTCCCCCCATGATTACGGTACACCCCTCCCTTTGAGCTGTTCTGGCGATCCTTAAGGCATTGTAGTAGCGGGTTGTATCGGTGCCAATACCCACCACATCGTAATCCCGGAACCGGATATCCCCCTTCGAACCCTTTTCGACACACAGGTCCTTCACCTCTGGATGATACCCTTCCCTCTCCAGATAGGCGGCCAGGTAGAGGAGTCCAAGGGGAGGAAAGTGGATGCCCACAGCCTTCAGTACGCCCGCGTTCGGTGGGTTAATCAGCAAAACCCTCATATCGGACTCAACGCTCTCCATGGGTCTCCCCGAAGGCATCGCTATGCTTTCCACAGGTATCGCCCCAACGAGCCACGGCCTTCCCTTCGGCGATCAGTTCCATCACATCACAGGTATTTCCACATCCATCGCATTCGAAGCTTCGGGTCGAAAAATGCCATTGGGCCACCTCGAGCCCCTTAAAGAGGGACTTTAAGGGCCCAGCCCGTCGGGCCAGCTTAGCGGCTCCGATTGCCCCCATGAGGTCGAAATGGGGAGGAATGATGACTTCCAGTCCCAATTCCCTCTCTAAGGCCTGCCCGATCCCCTTGTTCGCGGCTACCCCGCCTTGGAAGACGACGGGAGGTAGAATCTCCTTGCCCCGCGAAACATTGTTCAGGTAGTTTTTGACCAGCGAATCGCATAGCCCGGCTATGATATCCTCAACCTGGTAGCCCAATTGCTGTTTGTGGATCATATCCGACTCGGCGAAGACGGTACATCGTCCCGCGATGCGAACCCTATTATGGGATCGTAAGGCCCGATCTCCAAACTCCTCAATGGAAATGCCGAGCCGGGCAGCCTGTTGGTCCAGGAACGACCCCGTGCCCGCTGCGCAGACCGTGTTCATGGCAAAATCGACCACCACGTGCTCCCTCATGATGATGATCTTGGAGTCCTGCCCGCCTATCTCGATGATTGTCCTGACATCGGGTACATAGTCGATGACCGCCACGGCGTGGGCCGTAATCTCGTTCTTGACCACGTCCGCTCCAACCAGGTAGGCCGCCAGATGTCGGGCGCTTCCCGTCGTCCCCACCCCTTCTACGGGAAGGGGATTGCCCGCCCGTTGGATAATTCTCCTTATTCCCTCCTGGATGGCGGCGATGGGTTTTCCCGCGTTTCTCAGGTAGGCGTGGGCGAGGACCCGATCCTCCGCGTCGGTGAGGACGACCTTGGTCGTGATGGATCCCACATCGATTCCTAAGTACACGTCTCCCTCATCCTTTTGTCCCTCTCGGCCTCCTCTCCTTACAGACATCCACGAAGGCCTCCAACCGGGTGGCCAAACCTTGGACGGTGGTATGCTCATCCAGGGATAAGGTCAGAAACGGGACGGTACTCCCTTCCCGGTCCTTGAAAACCCTCTTTAAATACTCCTGAAGGAGGGCATCGATGCCGCACTTGAAGGAGCTCAAAAAGACCACGCCATCTATCTCGTTCCCCGCAAGGAAGGTCAAGGCAGCCCCCACGATCTCCCTCCCCGATGACCAATAGATCTCCTTGGATAGGTTTGAGACCCTTCTGTCAACCTCATCTCCGTCCAGGGAGTCGGCGATGGAGATCCTACAGCCCAATTTCTTGGCCGTTCCAATGATATCCTTACCCACATCCACATCATAGAGGTTATAGGGATGGCCGATAAGGGCGATGTTCAGGTCTCCTGGCGGGCAAGGCGTCTCCGGGAGCGGCATCTCAACCGCGAAGATATCCCGTGTGGACAACCCGTTAACCCTCTTCTCCAGATCCCTCTCGAATTGCTTCTGGACACGGAGAGCATCTCGGGAAGCCGCGCGGATCTCCCCCTTTCTCGATCCCAGCCGTTCGCCGACGGACCTGGAGAAGGCTCCCCACGGGTCGCTTCCCAAACGGGAATCGAAGGATTCGTCTATGACGCTGATTTCCCCCCCAATGGCCAATCTTACGATATCCGGAACCCCCCTGAACTTTGGGCACATGATATACTTTCGATGAATGCTGATCAACCTAGGCACGAAGAGAAAGTCTGCCTTTCCCGCAAGGTCCAGACAATGGGCAACCATCAACTTCATGGGAAAACAGCTATCCTCAAAGTAGCCGATGGGCTGCCTGCCGAGAAAGCCCCTTCCCATGGGGTCTGAGATTACCACCTCGCATCCCAGTTCCTGGAAAAAGACGGACCAGAGGGGAAAGAAGCGATAATACATTAAGGCCTTTGGGACGCCTACCCGTCTCAATGAAATCCCTGCCTCCTCCACCTGAGCATATCGACGAAGGCCTCCAGTAATGTAATAATCCGCCCTTCATTCTCCTGTTCATCCAGGATGAGGGTAAGTACGGGAAGCCCCAAATCCCTGCTTACTCGGTCGAGGATACCCGAAGCAGTGGTTTCTGGCATACAGGCGAAGGGCATTAAGTGGACAACCCCGTCGTACCCGCCTTGCGCCCTCAAGATGGCCTCCCCAATAGAGACATTGCACTCGGCACCCACATCGTACCCCAGGTATTGGAGGGAAGCCCGATAATAACGAAGTCGTTCCCTTCGATTCTCCCTTCCCACGCCCAGGCTCCTCATGATGTGGGAGGAGAACCATGAAGTCCGGGTGACCTCGACCCCCATCTCGCCCAGTTTTCGCTCAACCCCCCTGTTGATCTGCGGATCCATCACCGTATAGAGTTCCCCCACGATGGCAACCTTCAGGGACTGTCGCCCACGGTCTTGATCGACGGAATCGAGGACTTTATTCCCTTCGATAACGGCCCTTTCGATGGCCTTCCGCGTTTTCGCCTCATCGAGGCCTACCAATGCCTCCTGCAAGGCCTTCTCAGTTCGTCCAGGAACGACTTCCCTGGCCCTTACCGTTAAAGCCAGCTTCTCCAAACACTCGCAAGCCGTCATCTTCTTCCAGCCAATCCAGAGGGCATAGGGAAAAGTCGTGATATTCTTGAAGCTCAACTCCTTTTTCAGCTCCCTGGTCTCATCCCTATTCTTCAGCAGTGTCGGCCAGTCCAATCTTGCGGGAATGGTCAGCCACCTATAGTGGAAGCCCAAATCCTCAAGGATGACCTTCTGAACCAGGTCATAGAGGCCGAGTCTACAAGGAGGCCCGCTGCCCACCATTACGATGGTATCAGCGCCCAGCTCCAGGGCCTCGATGAAATTCCCCAGGATGATCTTAAAGGGAAGACAGATGCATTCGTTGGAATTCTTAACGCCTAAGGTGAGGGTTCTTTTGCTCGTTTTGGGTGGGACGACATAATCGATACCCGCGGTTTCCGCAATCGCCTTGCAGAATATGTGCATAGTTCCCAGGTGCGGAAAGGTGACCTTCATGCATGTTTACCCCCTGCTTCCAGTTCGTCCTCCTCCGCATACAGTTCCTGCCCGTGGGCATCGACGATTGTCCCGTACTCCTGGGCATACCGATCGATGTGGGGGGCTAAATCGGTAAAGAGACCCTGGGCACCGGGATGCGTGAAGTAGTTGGCGTAATTGAGGGCGAGGTCCCTTCCCTGGTGAGGCTGATCGATTAACATACAGGGGCTCATGTTGTTTTCGGAAAAGGGCTGTCGAGATCGTATTTCCTTGAATAGCGGAGAGTTGAGCACCTCAAGCAGGGATTTGTCCCGGATATTATCGGAGGCGAAATGGCAGAAGACGCAGGGCTCCACATCGCCTCTGGCGTTGATATGGAGGTACTTCCTCCCCCCGGCTATACATCCCCCGGTGAGATGCCCATCGTTCCAGAAATCGGCGAAGAGCATGGGCTTTGTGGCCCGAAAATACCTCAGCCGCTCCCGCATATGATTCCGTTGCCGAGGCGTGACCATCATATTGATGTCGGGATCCCTCCCAATAGGAACGTAATAGAAGTTCCACATGAGGATACATCCCTTCTCCACGAGCAAGTCGATAAACTCGTCGCTGGTCAGGATGTCGGTGTTAAACCGCGTCTGGGTAGTGGAAACGGTGAAAAAGAGGCCCGCTTCCCTCAAAAGATCCATCACCTGAACACCCTTTTCGAAACGGCCCTTTCCCCTTCTCGAATCGGTGTGTTCTTGGAGGCCCTCTAAGCTGATGGCGGGCATGACGTTGCCCAATTTGGCAATGCGATCCACCACCTTCTCGTCGATCAAGGTTGCATTGGTATAGATGTGGAAGCCCACATCCCCATGTTTTTCGAAGAGCTCGAAGAGGTCCGTCCTCAGAAAGGGCTCCCCTCCCGTTAAGAGGACGAGGTGAATCCCCATCTCCTTGCCCTCGGCGATCACCCGATCGATGGTCTCCAGCTCCAGCTCCTCCCCTTGCGGATAGTCCCCCGAATAGCATCCATCACAACTCAGGTTGCATCTCATGGTCGGACTGATGAGAAGGGCATCGGGTGGATAGACTCCCGTCTTCGCCTCGAACTCCTTTCTCCTGTTGGTACCAATCAATAACTGATTGACGATGAAGTTAGTAATGATCTTCTTGCGGTGAAGGGGATTTATCTCCTTCAATATCCTCTTG
>DAOVIU010000291.1 GCA_030673585.1 Pseudomonadota bacterium
CCGGTTTATCGAGGTTTCCGGTGACGGCCTTGAGGATCAGGAGAGCCCGGGCGCACTGGACGCTATTGGCGGTGTGCTCCAGGGCATTTCCCCATTGGATACATGCCGGCTTGGTTTGGACATAGAGGCGTGCCGCCTCGCGGATTTTCCCCTCGGGAATCCAGGTGACCTCGGATATGCTTTCCAAGGGATAGTTATGGAGATGCTCGGTCAAGGCGTCGAACCCGACGGTCCACGTCTCCACGAAGTTCCCATCATAGAGCCCTTCATCTAAGATCACTTTCAACATGCCCAGGGCCAGGACCAAATCCGTGCCGGGCCTTGGCTGTAGCCAAAGATCAGCCCTTTTGGCGACGCCCGTCTTTCTCGGGTCGATAACGATAAGCCGCGCCCCCTTGTCCAAGGCTCGTTTCAATTGAGAACCTATCACCCCTTCCTCGTTGGTTTGGAAGAGGTTACTCCCCCATACCACGACGCAGGAGGGGGGATGGTCGTAATCTGAAACGGGAAAGAAACCGCAGGTGAGGATGGAGGCGGTCTCCCGTGGCATGTGGCAGACGCTTCCAGGGGTGATGAGGTTGGGCACCTTGAGGAGGTTCGCCAGGCGGATCATCAGGAAGAGCTCAAGCCCCTTGCGCGTTCCCCGGGCAAAGCAGATTGCCTTGGCCCCGTCCCGCGATTTTACCTTCTCTATGTTGTGCGCCATCAGGTCGAGGGCCTTATCCCATGAGATGGTTTCCCATTCGCCATGTCCTCTATCCCCTATCCTTTTTAAGGGAGCGGTGAGACGGTCCGGGTGATACATCCGTTCCACCTGGGCGATTCCCTTGGCGCAGATGGTTCCCCGATTGAGGGGAGAATCGGGGTCTGGCTTCACCTTGGTTATTCGACCATCTTCGACGTGAACCAGCAGTCCGCAGCCTCCGTGGTCCATTCTGGCACAGTGAGTTTTCACGATCATTCCATTTGCTCCTATGCGATTTTCCCGCCCTTCTCTTAACCTCGTCGCCTTAGCTCAAAGGGATGAGGGTGAGACTCAAATTACCCCCGATTTTTCGAGTCGTTCGATATCCGTCTCGGTATATCCCAGCTCCCGGATGACTTCCGTCGTGTGTTCGCCATAGCCGGGCGATGGAAGCCTGATCCGACTGGGTGTTTCCGAGAATTTAATGGGAAATCCCACCTGCTTGATTCGACCCTCCGTCGGATGGTCCACCTCCAGTACCATCCCCCGGTGGCGGACCTGGGGATCGGAGAAGGTCTCCTGGAAATCATTGACCGGGCCGTGGCAAATTTCGAAATCCTCCAGGTATTCGACCCACTCATTCCTGGTCTTGGTTATGAAGATCTTCTCCAGTTGGGCAACCACCTCATCACCTTTGGAGCCCGTAGCGTATTGGTGGGGGCGGAGGTCTTCCCTTTCCAGGGCCCGGCACAGGTTTTCCCAGAATCTGGGCTCCAAAGCGCCGATGGTTATGTGCTTATCGTCCTTTGTTCGGTAGATCCGATAGCAGGGGAACTGGCCGTTTAGCATCATTCCCCCTCTCTGCGGAATCTCCCCATCGGCGAAGTACTTGGAGGCAAACATTGACAACCAGGAGACGACCCCGTCGAGCATTGAGATGTCTACATATTGACCCCTTCCCGTCTCCCGTCGATGGACCATGGCCATGAGGATCCCAATGGCGGCCATCATCCCCCCTCCCCCGATATCGGCGATCTGGGTTGCGGGGATGACGGGGGGTCCGCCCCTTTGGCCCGTGATCCCCAGGATGCCCCCGATGCCGATGTAGTTGATATCATGGCCAACTTTATTCCTGTAAGGGCCATCCTGGCCGAATCCCGAGATGGAGCAATAGATAATCCCGGGATTGACCTTCCGCACGGCCTCGTAGCCGATACCGAGGCGGTCGGTCACCCCGGGCCTGAAGCTCTCCAGGATGATATCGTTTCTCTCGGCCAATTTCATGAAGATGATCTTCCCCTCATCGGTTTTCAGGTTGAGCTTCATGCTCCTCTTGTTCCGGTTGAGGCCGAGAAAATACGCGCTCTGGGTCCGTACGAGGGGCGGATGCCACCTGCCGTAGTCCCCCCGATCGGTGTCCTCGATCTTGAGCACTTCAGCACCGCAGTCGGCGAGCAGTAGCGTGCAGAAATTGCCGGGCAAAAGGCGGGTTAGGTCCAGGACTTTGATGCCCTGAAGAGCATCCATCATACTATCGTTGGTTCTCAATGGTGCGATTGATATGCTCCCTGGGTGCCGTGGTGTTTCGGAGGCCCTGCGATAAACGCCTCATTTGAATCGGAAGGTGACCGCGTTCCGTTCTCCCTCCTCAGCCGCCCTTTCCGGGAAGACGGCCTCGACGGGTTGGCCGATTTTAATGGAATCCGGGCGGGAGACATCGGCGCCCAGGAGGAGGGTGCTGATACGGGGCCCCTCACCCAGTTCGACCACGCCCCAGCAGTAGGGATTATCGCGGTTATACCCCTTGGCCTCGTAGAAGGTCGTTCCTACCCTGACCACGCTGTAGGAGACCAGTTTTCCCCGACCCGAGAATTGAAACCACTCCATTTCATCGGCCAAACACTGCCCGCAAAAAGGCCGGGGGGGCAAGAAAAGGGCCCCACACTTCTTACATTTTGAGCCCATCAATTTCTTATCATCCAGAAATCGGAAGAAGGAAGTCGCCGTGAACTCTTTCTCTTCCATGGAAACCACTACCTCCTTTCAAAGATGTGAACGGTGACGGTGCTGCCTGACGCTCCAACATTGTGAGTCAAGGTTAGATTTGCCCCGGGGACCTGTCTCGGGCCGGCGTGTCCGCTCATTTGCTCCCATACCTCCACGAGCTGACCTACCCCCGTTGCGCCCACCGGGTGTCCCTTTGCCTTGAGCCCTCCCGAGGTATTTATGGGCTTTTCGCCATCACGGGCCGTTTTCCCTTCCTCGGCGGCTTTCGGTCCCTCGCCGGGCTTGAAGAATCCCAGATCCTCAGTCGCCAACACCTCGGCAATGGTGAAGCAGTCGTGGACCTCGGCGAGCTGGATGTCTTCGGGGGTTACCCCGGCCATCTCATAGGCCTGTTCGGCCGCAAGCTTGGCGGCCCTCAAGGAGGTAATATTCGTCCTCCCGTGCAGCGCCTGGGCATCGCTCGCTTGGCCCGTGCCGATTATGTGGATAGGGGTATCGGTGAAATTCCTGGAGATTTCCTCGGCGACCAATACGGCACAAGCCGCTCCGTCGGTGATAGGAGAGCAGTCGAAGAGTTTTATGGGCCAGGACACGACGGGATTTGCGGCGGGGTCTTTAAG
>DAOVIU010000288.1 GCA_030673585.1 Pseudomonadota bacterium
GACATAGCCTCGGATTGCTATCCAGGGTCTTGGTCCTCGGATAAACTCCCGCGATAAATATCATATGATACCCTACCCAAATTAATACACCATTGTTTCGACGTAAGCAGTGTAACGGTTTGGGAGCGTCTTGTCAAAAGAGACAAGGCGAAGATTAGTTCATTGGTTTAATTGGTTTGATTGGTTTCATTAGTTTAGTTGGTATAATAAAGGTGCCGTTAGGAATGCAATGGTACGAGGAGGGAAGAAGATGACCCCAAGGATATCCGCAACTATCTCCTTGACGAGAGATGAGCTCGTTCACCTCTACTCCGGAGGGGTCTTAAACCTAAGCATCAAGGGGAAAGAAGCGGAAGCATCGGTCGAGCTCTCGTGTCTGGATGCCCCCCCCAAACGGGGCACTCGGATCCGCTTTAAAACCATCACGGCGGAATAGCGAAGCTATCCCCTTTCAAAATGCAGAGGCCTTCATCGCCCTCGGGGAAGGAAATAAATCCCTGGTGGAGGTGAAATCAGTTGGCTTCGACGAAGAAGGCGGAAAAACGAGGCACGGGAATGAGAGATTTTGAAGGAACGGGCCTTGCTCATACACAGGTAATTTATGTTCGCAATTTCCCTTGGAGTTCCTTTTCCACGGCCCGAAGAATCCGATTCCTGATACGGCTGACATCCTCGGGCGTGAGGGTCCTATCCATAGCCCGATAGGTTAACGAGTAGGCAAGGCTCTTCTTGTCCGCCGGAACCTGAGGCCCCTGATAAAGGTCGAACAGCTCTGCTCTAATCAGGTACTTCCCCCCAGCCCGCAGGATGACCTCTTGGACTCTTTGCGCCGGGATATCCCCATCGAGGACAATGGCCAAATCCTCACTGAGGGATGGAAACCGCGAGATGGGGACCAGCTGGCTGACGAGGCAAGCCTGTGCGAGGAGCATCTCCAGATCCAGCTCAGCCAGACAGATGGGCTCCTGAGAAACGTCAAAGGCATCCAGGACCTTGGGATGGACCTCGCCTAGTATTCCCGCCTCCCCGTTTGGAATGATCAACTGTGCAACTCGACCGGGATGAAACGTTGGGCTCTTTGCCGGTTCCAGATGCCACTCCCTTATCCCCAACCTGCTCAACAATATCTCAATCACCCCCTTAAGGTAATAGAAATCCATGGAGCTCGTTTCCTTCTCCGACCAATACGGGGCTTCGCTGGCACCAGTCATGGCGATTCCCAGACGGCGCAACTCACGGGGCAGAATCTCTTCCGCAACCGGATGGTAAACCCGTCCTACTTCGAAGAGAGCCACCCGGTCTGTATATCGCAGGTTATCCCTCATCGTCTCCAGCAGGCAATTCATGAGCGTACGGCGCATGAACTCCCTTTCGCTGGACAGGGGATTGGCCAATCTGATATATTCGGACTCCCTCGGAGGGGGGCCTTCCGGCTCCAGCTTCCGGACTACCTCTAAGTTTGTGATGGAATAGGTAATCACCTCCTGCAATCCGCACCCAACCATCACATCTTGCACGAACTCCTCTTGCTCCAGCGATTCATTCCGTTCCTGGGGAGGTAGTTCATCCCCCATCAATGTAACGGGTATTCGATCGTAGCCGTAGATCCTGGCCACCTCTTCAACGAGGTCGGCGGAAAGGCTGACGTCCAAGCGGTGATCCGGAACGGTAGCACAAATAAGCTCTCCTCTCTTCTCACATGGAAAACCGAGGTTCTCCAGAATCTCCGTAATCCCCTGCTCGTCGAGATTTATTCCCGCTATCCGCTCCACCTCCCGAGCGGTGATCTCCACGACCCTCTTCTCCTGTCTGACGGGATAGACGTCGGCTGCACCCTCGGCGATGGTCCCGCCTCCGAGCTGCCTCATCAGTTCTGTGGCCCTCTTGGCTGCGGGGATGGTCATGGATGAAGGAACACCCCGGCCGAATCTCGCGGATGCCTCGCTGGACAGCTTGAGTGCCTGTGATGTCCGGCGGTTGTTGATGTTGTTAAAGCCTGCGGCCTCCAGAAGGATGTTTTTCGTCCTCTCCGTAACCTCGCTCTCGAATCCCCCCATCACCCCGGCTATGGCAACTGACCCACCGCCATCTGTGATGAGCAACATATCCTCGGTCAGGTCCCTATGCACTCCATCCAGGGTGGTCATGGTCTCTGCCGGCTTTGCACGCCGAACGATGATAACCGGGGGTTCGCCCCCTGATGAGCCCGCATGCCCTCCTCGATTGCGCAACATGTCATAATCAAAGGCGTGCAAGGGCTGCCCCCACTCCAGCATGACGTAATTGGTGACGTCCACAATGTTGTTGATGGGCCTCATTCCGCAAAGCAGCAGGCGTCTCTGCATCCAACTGGGCGACGGCCCTATCTCAATGTCCCTGATCAGGGTGGCAGAATATCGAAAACAGAGGTCTGGGTCGGCAATTTCGATCTCGATCTGGCCCTGAATGGGCTCGCCAAGGGCTTGCATCTCGGGATCGTCCACGCGAAGCTTCTGCCGGGTAAGGGCGGCCACCTCCCGCGCAACCCCTATAATAGAAAAACATCGGGCCAAGTTGGGGGTCAGGTCGAAATCCAGAACAATATCCCCCATATAATCCACGAGGGGAGTTCCCACAGGGGCATCTTCATCCAGAAGGAGGATACCCGTGTGCTCATCGGATAGGCCGAGTTCCTTTTCCGAGCAGACCATTCCCTCGGAACGTACCCCGCGAATCTTGCCGGGTTTGAGCGTGGTATACTTCAGTTCCTTGGAATACCCGTCTATGAGCCGTGCGCCCGCGATGGCAAAGGCTACCTTCTGTCCTTCTTCGCCAACCCTGAGGTTAGGCGCGCCGGTTACGACACTCAAGGGCTCCCCTGTCCCATAATTGACCGAGACCACGGTCAAACGGTCGGCATTGGGATGTTTTTCAACGCTCAAGACCTCGCCGACGAAAATCCTCTCCCGATCCCATTGGGATCCGATATGCTCAATGGATGCTACCTCCAGACCGGCCAAGGTCATCCTTTCGGCCAACTCCTCCACGTCCATCGTGATATTCACATAATCTCTCAACCAGCTGATGGGTACCTTCATGCCTTCACTCGCCTTTCAGGCTCGTTAAGTGCTGCGGTGCTGCAGTCCTGCAGTGCTGCGGTTAAATTACAAATTTTCTAAGACAACGGGCCAGCAACTACCAGCAACTTCTCAGAACTGGCTCAGGAAACGCAAGTCATTGCTGAAAAAGTAGCGGATATCGTCGATCCGATGCTTCAGCATCGCGATCCGCTCGGGCCCCATGCCGAAGGCGTACCCGCTGAACACCTGTGGATCGTAGCCCCCATTTTCCAAAACCACGGGATGGACCATCCCCGCC
>DAOVIU010000098.1 GCA_030673585.1 Pseudomonadota bacterium
CTCGAGCAGATCCATCGATTGTTCAATATCCTCCTCAAATCGGAGGAGGAGATCTCCAGGTCGAGCTTTCCCAAGGTGATCATGGAAGTAGCCCTGGTCAAAATGGCCGCCCTCCGACAGTTGGTTCCATTGGACCAAATCATGGACAGGCTCAAGGAGTTGGAGTCGAACCTGGCGGCTTACCCACCCGAAGTGCCAATTGCCGAGTTGGGGAACGAGGAAGGCCTGGACTCCGAGC
Source organism: Pseudomonadota bacterium (assembly GCA_030673585.1). The sequence goes on from DAOVIU010000098.1 coordinate 239, forward strand.
CCCCCATTCCCCCTCCCCCAACGGTAGAGGAGGAAGCCCATCCAGTAACCGCCGAGGCAACGGGAGGGAAAACCCCTCAGGCAGCCGATTTGGATGAGAAATGGGCGAAGTTGATCGATCATATGAAGGCACAAAACCCCATCCTGGGGTCATTCCTCAGGTATGGACGGCTTCTTCACGTGGACGATGAGAGGATCGAAATCGGATTCGAGAAAAGCTCGTTCTACCTGGAGAAGATGTCGGAGGAGGAAAACAGAAGACAGTGCGAGGAGGTCTGTCGGGATTTCTTTGGGAAGGAGCTGAGGCTCGTCTTTCGGGATTTTGTGGGAGGGCAAAGCGATGCCGGTGGTGAGAAGGAGAAAAATGAGGGGCCGACGGATAGGGAGAGGCACCTGAGAAAGGAGGCTATGGAGAATTCCGCCGTTAAGGATGCGGTTGAGATCTTCGACGGAACCATTGAGGAAATCAAGACGGGGATAAGGGTTAAGTCCTAATCCCCCCGACACGTTTTGGAGGGGTAGTTTATGGCAAAAGGCCTTGGAGGAATGCTAAAACAGGCTCAGAAGATTCAGGCCCAGCTGGCGAAAATGCAAGATGAAATGGCCCAAAAAACCATCGAGGCCTCTTCCGGAGGAGGGATGGTGAGCGTGGTGGTGAACGGGAAGCAGGAGGTGATCTCTATCAGAATCGAACCGGAAGTGGTCAACCCTGAGGATATCGACATGCTTCAGGATCTGGTCCTCGCAGCCGTAAACGAGGGGATCAGGAAAGCGCAGGAGATGGTCAGCGAGGAGATGAAAAAGCTGACGGGGGGGCTGAACATTCCTGGGTTATTCTAAGGGTTCATAAGCCCGGATGGGGTATGAGGAGAGATGCCGATGCACGCCGAACCCATTGAACGTTTGATTAACGAGCTGAGCAAACTTCCGGGAATCGGACGGAAGACCGCTGCTCGGCTGGCTTTTCACATCCTTCGCATCCAAAAGGGGAAAGCCCAGGAACTGGCTCGGGCAATTATCGACGTGAAGGAGAAGATTCAACTATGCTCAGTGTGCTTCAACTTGACGGACAGAGACCCGTGCGGAATTTGCAATGATTCCCGGAGAAGCGATGAGGTCATCTGTGTAGTTGAGGAGCCGAACGACCTCATGGCCATCGAAGGAACGGGGGATTTTCACGGCAAATATCACGTCCTCCACGGGACGTTGTCTCCCTTGGAGGGAATCGGTCCAGAGGATATCAAGGCCAAGGAACTCCTGGAAAGGCTAGAGAGCGGTAAGGTGAAAGAAGTAATCATGGCCACCAATCCCAATGTGGAGGGAGGTGCCACGGCGCTGTACCTGACCAAGTTGATCAAGCCCCTTGGGGTGAGGATCACACGTATTGCCTATGGGATCCCCATGGGCGGGGACATCGAGTATACCGATGGCGTTACCTTGGTTAAGGCCATGGAGGGACGCCGGGAGATTTGAGAATGGCGGGGGTTTTTGGGTATAATTTATTCGGTACCAGGGTAAAAAAGACTGGAATTTTCCGCAAAAAAATTTTATAGTTCCTTGTTATTTTTTTAACAAGTAAGGGGTGAAGATGATCGAGATCAGATTTCATGGTCGTGGGGGGCAAGGTGCTGTAACCTCGGCGGAGCTGCTCGCCCATGCAGCCATCAACGAGGGTCGATATGCTCAGGCATTTCCCAGTTTCGGGCCTGAAAGGAGGGGCGCTCCCGTTATGGCCTTCTGCCGGATTTCGGATGACCCCATCCGGATCAGGGCGAACATCTCCGAGCCGGACCTCGTGGTGGTCTTGGACTACTCCATCTTGCGGATTGTGGATGTCACATCGGGCCTGAAGCTTCCCCACGGGATACTGGTTACCGATTCCAAATTCCCGGCGGAGAAGGTGAGGGCTGATTTCAACATCAAGGCGAAATTGGCGGCCGTGGATGCAACGGCAATCGCCATGGAGGTTTTGGGTCTAGCCATTACCAACACCACCATGCTCGGGTCCCTCGTAAAGGCGTCCGATGTCATACAGAGGGAATCCCTCATCGAGCCCCTGCACGAGCGATTCGGCCGAATTGCGGAAAAGAACATCGTCGCCTATGAAAGGGCATTTGAGGAGACGGTGCTCTTAGATGGATAGGGAGATGGAACCCAGCGAATGAAGGAGATGAGAGGCGGTGAAGAAGGAACTAGAATACAAATGGACTGATTTTGAACGTGGTTATGTGATCCCCGAGCCAGGAACTTCCAGGGAATACCACACCGGGGACTGGAGGTCTCTGCGACCCGTCTTCGACCACGAGAGGTGTATTAAGTGCGGTGTCTGCTGGATCTTCTGCCCTGATTGTGCCATCCGATTTGATAAGGAGGGATTTGCGGAGGCGGACCTCGATTACTGCAAGGGCTGCGGAATCTGTGCCAGGGAGTGCCTGCCCGGGGCTATCACCATGATGGATGAGGAGGGATAGGGATGGGAAAGAGAGTGGGTTTGGAGGTTTCCTTCGCGGCCAGCGAGGCGGTGAAGCTCGCCAACGTCGATCTCGTTGCGGCATACCCCATTACGCCTCAGACCCATATCGTTGAACGCTTGTCGGAATTCGTCAACAACGGAGAGCTCGACGCCGAGTTCGTGCCGGTTGAGTCGGAGCACTCGGCCATGAGCGTCTGCACGGGAGCCGCGGCGGTGGGTGCACGGACGTTTACCTGCACCAGCTCCCAGGGATTGATCCTCATGAGCGAGATCGTATATTGTACGGCCCCCATGAGGCTTCCCGTGCTCATGGTGCTTGCCAATCGCTCCCTTTCATCCCCCATCAGCATCTGGAACGACCATACCGACGTCATGTCCATCCGGGATTGCGGGTGGATTCAGTATTTCGCCGAAAACGGGCAGGATGTCTTCGATCACGTCATCATCAGCTATCGGGTTGGGGAGGATAAGAATGTTATGCTCCCGGTGATCGTCAATATGGATGGGTTTAGCGTGAGCCACGTGGTCGAGCCGGTGGAGTTGCTGGATCAGGAGACGGTGGACGAGTTCCTACCTCCCTATGAACCTGAAGTCGTCTTGGATCCCGCGCATCCGGTAACCATAGGGGCCATTGTTCTGCCGACGTGCTATACAGAGACGAAAAAGGCTCAGGATGAGGCGCTGAAAGCATCCGTGCCGACTATCCTGGAGGCGTGGAAGGAATTCGGCGATTTGACGGGCCGGTACTACCATCCCATCGAGGAGTACCGGACCGAGGGGGCGGAAGTACTGCTGGTGACCATGGGAGGGATCGGCGAGACGGCCATGTGGGCCGTGGACCAGATGCGAGAGAAGGGGCGTTCCGTGGGCCTCCTCAAGATTCGGCTGTGGCGGCCATTCCCCTTCGAGGAATTCCGCAGGGCCGCCTCGAAGGCGAAAATTCTGGTAGTCGTGGATCGGGCTGTCTCGTATGGAGGGCCCGGCGGTCCGGTGGCAAGTGAGCTAAGATCGGCCCTTTACGACGAGCCGGAGCGGCCCCAGGTGGTGAATTTCATCGCCGGCCTTGCGAGTCGGGATATCGCCCCGTCCGATTTCATTTCCATGGTGGATAAGGCCAAGGAGGCCTTTCAGAAGGGAATGGGGCCCGAATATGAAATGTATGGGGTGAGGGAATAATGGAAAAGCTGAATGTCTACGCGGCGAAGCTAGTTCCCAAGAACGAGAATTTCACTCAGGGACATCGGGCGTGCCAGGGGTGTGCTGAGGCCCTGGCACTGAGGCAGATCGGGAAAGCCCTGGGGAAGAACGTGATCACTGCCAGTGCCACGGGCTGTATGGAGGTGATATCATCACCATTTCCCTTCACGTCTTGGAACACGCCCTGGATACACGTGGCCTTCGAGAATGCAGCGGCGGTCGCGACTGGCGCCGAGAGCGGCCTGAAGGCCCTGATGAGAAAGGGGAGGATACCCCGGAGGAAGATATTCGTCCTGGCCCTGGCCGGGGATGGAGGGACCAGCGATATCGGGTTGCAGGCACTCTCCGGGGCCCTGGAGAGGGGGCACGACTTCCTCTACATCTGTACGGACAACGAGGCATACATGAATACGGGAATCCAGCGCTCCTCGGCTACGCCATTTGGGGCGTCGACGACGACATCCCCGGCGGGGAAGGTGGTTCCTGGGCAGGTTACGTGGAAGAAGAATATGGCCGCCATTGCAGCGGCCCACGATATTCCCTATGTGGCTACGGCATGCCCCAGCTATCCCTTCGATCTCATGGAGAAGGTGAAAAGGGGGGCCCGAGCCCAAGGACCGGCCTATATTCATGTCCTGGCGGTTTGTCCCACGGGGTGGAGGTCAGCGCCGGATCTCAGCATCCGATTGGGGAGGTTGGCGGTGGAGACGGGGATTTTCCCCCTTTATGAAGTCATCGACGGGAACTATAAAATCAGTATAGATCTACCGAAACTTCGACCAGTGGAGGATTATTTTCGACTCCAGGGAAGGTTCCGACACCTGACGAAGGATATGATCCAAAAAATTCAGGAGAGGGTTACGCGGGAATACGAGAAACTCAAGCTGAAGGTGAAAATGAGCGAGGGAGAATAGATGGAGCTGAGGGAAGTAGATAAGATTCTGAAGCAATATGGGCATGAGGAATCCGCCATTTTGGGCATTCTCCAGGATATTCAGGACAAGGATCGCTACGTGGCAAAGGAAGTCTGTGAGCGCATCGCTGAAAAACTAGAGATCCCCGTTTCCCGGGTCTATCGGCTGGCCACCTTCTATCGGGCATTTAGCCTTAGCCCTCGGGGTCGTCACCTGGTCAGTTGCTGCATGGGAACGGCCTGTCACGTTCGTGGAGCCCCGAGGATTTTGGATAAGCTTGAGATGGAGCTGAGCATTGAGTCCGGGGGAACGACCGAAGACCTGGTGTTCAGCCTGGAGACGGTTAATTGCCTCGGTGCCTGTGCCACTGGTCCGCTGGTTGTTATTGATGACCACTACTACGGCCACATGAGTTCAATAAAGGTAGATTCCGTTTTGAAGGATTACAGAAAACCGGCGAAAGGCGGAAAGGATGAGGGAAAGACTAAGAAACCCAGAAGATCTGGAAAGGCTGCGGCAGGAGCTTCAAAGGGAAAGAGATCCAAATAAACGGCGGATCACCATCTGTGCCGGAACGGGTTGTGGTGCCTACGGCTGTGGGGAAATTGTTTCTGCACTAAAAGACGAGTTGAAGAAGAGGAAGCTTCAGAAGGATGTGGAGATCAAGGTGACGGGTTGTCACGGGTTCTGTGAGAGGGGTCCCCTCTTGGTGATCAATCCCCAGAAGCTCTTCTATCAAAAGGTCCAGGTGGAGGATGTGCCGGAGATTCTGTCGGAAACCATGGAGAAGGGAAACGTTATCGATCGACTCCTCTATGTGGACCCCGCAACGGGTGAGAAAATCGTCCACGAGGATGAGGTTCCCTTTTATAAGCTCCAAGAGAGGATCATCTTCGGAAAGAACGGCAGCATCGACCCAACATCCATTGATGACTATATCGCAATAGGGGGATATAAAGCACTGGTCAAGGCCCTTTTCGATATGTCC
>DAOVIU010000241.1 GCA_030673585.1 Pseudomonadota bacterium
TCAATCGAAACGGCGATAGGGAGATCGACATCCACCATTTGGATTTAGGGGACAAGAAGACCTTTGAGCTCTTAGGTTCCGGTGCAACGACGGGCATATTTCAGTTGGAAAGCTCGGGGATGAAGGAGCTCCTGGTTAAACTCAAACCCGAGTCCTTCGATGATATTGTCGCATTGGTTGCCCTGCATCGTCCCGGTCCCCTGGGAAGCGGGATGGTTGATGATTTCATTAAACGGAAACACGGCAATGTGCCCATCCACTTCGAAATTCCCCAAATGGAGGAGATCCTTCGGGAGACGTACGGGGTTATCGTTTACCAGGAGCAGGTTATGAAGATAGCCGGTTCCCTGGCCAATTTCTCCCTTGGGGACGCCGACGTCCTCAGGAGGGCCATGAGTAAAAAAGATCCCAAGGAGATGGAGAGACAGAAGGAGAAGTTCCTGGAAGGCGCGAGGAGCAAGCGGATTGATTCCAACAAGGCAGAGAGGGTCTTTGATCTCATGGCGAAGTTCGCCGAATACGGGTTTAACAAATCCCATAGTGCGGCGTATGCTCTCATTGCCTATCAAACGGCATACCTTAAAGCCCATTATCAGGTGGAATTCATGGCGGCACTGCTCACCTGTGACATGGAGAACACGGATAAGATCGTCAAATATATCGGCGAGTGCCAGGATATGGGTACCGAGATCCTCCCACCGGATGTCAATGAAAGCTATAGGGATTTCACGGTCATCGGGAGCAAAATTCGCTTCGGTTTGGTAGCGGTTAAGAATGTGGGATCCAGTGCGGTGGACTCCATTATCTCGGAGAGGGAAAAAAACGGGCCTTTCAAAGACATCTTCGATTTTTGCCAGAGGCTTGACCTCAGAAAAGTGAACAAGAGGGTGTTGGAGAGTTTGATCAAATGCGGTGCATTCGATTTCACCGGGGCCCATCGATCACAAATGATGGCTGCCTTGAATGAGGCTATTGAAACGGCTCAATCAAGGCAGAAGGAGAGGGTAAGCAAACAGGTCAGCCTCTTTGCCGCCTATGGGGGCAGGGAAATGGGCGAAAGGGGTGGTCGATTGCCGGACATTGAGGAATGGCACGAAAACCAGTTGCTGAGTTTCGAAAAGGAGACCTTGGGTTTTTATATCACCAGACACCCCTTAGCGAGATACGAGGAGGATATCAAGCGGTTCACCAACGAAAATACGGCCAGCCTGGCACAGTTTGAAAGCGGCACAGAGGTCAAGATATGCGGGGTGGTGAGCTCGTTCAAGGAGATCACCACCCGAAAAGGGGAGCGAATGGCCTTCGCCACGCTGGAGGACTTGAAGGGGGTTATCGAGGTCATCCTATTCCCGGATGTCTTCCTCTCATCTTTGCCCTATTTGAAGGGAGATGACCCGATCTTCGTCAAGGGGATCTTGGATGTAGGGGAGGAGAACTCCAAAATCAAGGCCAGCGATGTGAAGCCCCTTTCCAAGATAAAGGAGAGCTCGATATCGGGGGTCCATATCAGGCTTACGACGCCCGGGCTGACCAGGGAGCTTCTGGAGAGATTAAAGTCCATCCTCTCGGGGAGAAGGGGACTTTGCCCGGTTTTCCTCCACATCGTCATACCAAATCGCAGCGAAACCGTGATCTCGCTTCCCGACCAGTTCAATGTGGCGCCTTCTGACGATATGGCCAGGGAGGTTGAGGAGGCCTTCGGGTATAATATCGTCCGATTTGAATGAAGGATATCTCTGAAAAATTCGGGAAAGGACCTCTGACCGCGAATTATGGCCTAGTTGAATCATACTGTTCACTACCCTGACGGCAGCACTGCAGCCCCCCAACACTGCAGAACCAAATTGCCGCAGCACTGCAACACCGCAGATCCGTAATTGTATTGTTTGATCCCGTGCGACGAAAAGTTGCTCCCCTTCAGCGGAGGAGGCATGGCCTCGAGGATTAGAATCCTTTCGGAGGATTTAGTCGCAAAAATCGCGGCGGGGGAGGTGGTGGAGAGGCCCGCCTCGGTGGTAAAGGAGCTGATAGAGAACTCAATCGATGCTGAGGCCACATCGATCATCGTCGATATTAGGGCAGGTGGAATGGAGTCCATTCGGGTGATGGACGACGGGAGCGGTATGTCCAAGGAGGACGCCCTTTTGGCAACGGAGCGGTATGCAACCAGCAAGGTGCAGGGGGAAGAGGATTTGTATGCCATTCATACCCTTGGATTTAGGGGAGAGGCCTTGCCGAGCATTGCCTCCGTTTCCAAGGTAAGGCTCATAACCCGGGATAGCACATCTCAGGTGGGGACAGAGGTATGTAGTGAAGGCGGTGTAAGGGTCCGTGTTTCGGTCGCCGGCTCGCCCGCGGGGACAACGGTGGAGGTAAAAAACCTCTTTTACAATACCCCTGCTCGGCGACGATTTTTGAAGTCAGTGGGAACGGAGTTCTTTCACATTCATCGGGTCGTGGATCAGATGGCCATGTCAAGGCCCAATATTCAGTTTCGGCTGATTCACGATGGAAGGGAAGTCCTGAATGTCCCGAAGACGGACGAACCATCAGTCAGGATAGAAGCAATCCTTGGACGGGAAGCCTACGAGGCGTTAATTCCAGTGGAATGTCAGGACGAAACCATTTCCCTCCGGGGTTACATAGTAGGACCCACGCTGAACCTTTCAACGGCCAAGTCCATCTTCACCTACGTAAACGGTCGCTCCGTAAGGGATAGGGCAGTGAACCGGGCTATCTTCGATGCTTATCGGACTCTCATCCCCAGGGATCGCTACCCCATCGCCATTCTCTTTATCGATCTTTCACCCCATCGGATAGACGTTAACGTCCATCCGACCAAGAGGGAGATCAGATTCAGGGACCAGGAGAAGGTTTACCGCTCAATCCACCTGGCCCTTCAGTCCCGGCTGAAAGCGGTCCCGGGTGACGAGAGGATCTCACGGGCCGTGGAGACCTACTGGAAGGAGAAAGGAGTTTCCGGGGTAGTCGGAGAGGTAAAGCGGGACTATGGGGCTCCGGAGGGTGAAGAGGTCGAAAGGAGCTTCGTATTTTCGGAATTTTCCCGTCAATTCCAGCAAGGCGGTTTCTATTCCTCCCTTTTGCCGTTGGGCCAGATCGGGGGCACCTATATCGTATGTCAGGGGCCCAAGGGATTAGTATTGATTGACCAACACGCGGCCCACGAAAGGGTCCTCTTCGAGAAGTTGAGGCAAGAGCTTGGAAATGCCTCCGCCGTTCAACAGGTACTCCTATTTCCCCATATGGTGGAGGTATCCCACGCCGAAGGGCATATATTGGGAGCCTATAAGGACCAGCTCGATAAGTTGGGTATGGAAATCGAACCCTTCGGTGGTAATACCTTCGTGGTCAAATCGGTTCCCCATGGTGTAGCGGATGAGGCCGTTGAATCCCTGGTCAAGGATATCTTAGGGGAGCTGGCCTCCGAGGGCAGGACGCTTCAGGGAGAGGCCCTGACGGAGAAGATTTTAATTATCATGGCCTGTCATGGGGCAATCAGGGCGAACCGAACCTTAAGGGATGAGGAGATGCGGGCGCTGCTCAGCGATCTGGAGGAGATCGATTTCGCTTCCACTTGTCCCCATGGGAGGCCCATCTTTTCGGAGATCAATTACCCACAGCTGGAAAAGTTGTTCAAAAGACGATAGGGCGAATTGCGGTTGTTCAGTGCTGCCGTGTTGCAGTCCTGCGGTGCTGCGGTCAGATAGAAGTTATCTGGTGTTAGAGCGGCGGTATTCACATTTTAGTTCACCTACGGGATAAATTGACGCTCAGGGCTTCTTTTTCCCTGTTCCATGAGGCCTTAAGGGAGTTTGGAAATGGAGA
>DAOVIU010000108.1 GCA_030673585.1 Pseudomonadota bacterium
AAATTTGAAAAGGGGAAAAAATCCGCGGGGAAGGGATAGAGCGAAAATGGAGGCTGTGGAAAAAGCCAAGGCAATCATCTCGGAATGGCTCTCTAAAGATACGGTTGCAGGATTCCTGTCCCTGAGAACCGAGGCCGGCCACCCAATTCCCCACTTATTTACTAAGCCAGATGATTTGAACGGGCTCTATCTGGGAGAGGTACGTTATCCCCTCACGAAGCTCTTGATCAGACTGGCCCGAAAGTATCCTGACAATAGCTTTGGTGTTCTCGCCCGGGCCTGCGACGAGCGCTCTCTGATCGAGCTCTACAAGAATCAACAACTCGATCCTGAGAAGATAAGCTTTCTGGGAATTGCTTGTTCGGGTGAACTCGCCGAAAAGTGTGAGTGCTTTAGCCCCTATCCCTCGCGGATCGATATCGGCGAGAAGGTGGAGCGCCGGGAGGATGATGCACGGGTTAGGGAAATCGAGGCCATGCCGGAAAAGGAGAGGCACCGGTACTGGATGGACCAGTTCACCAAGTGCATCAAATGCTACGGCTGCCGGGACATCTGTCCTGTGTGCTTTTGCCCGTCATGTACCCTGGAAGACCATAATCTCGTTCACCTGGGAGGCATGCCTCCCCAGATTCCCATCTTCCATCTGGTCAGGGCCATGCACATGGCAGACCGATGCATCGATTGTGGCCTCTGCGAAGAGGCCTGTCCCGCGGATATTCCCCTCAGAACCCTTTACCGGAAGGTGAGAGAAACGGTGAAGAACCTTTTCGGCTATCTGCCGGGAGAAAGCGTCGAGGATCTTCCTCCCCTGGAGTCCCTGGGTGACGGGACATTTGAGGTTTGCCAGGCCTGCAAGGAGAAGTGAGGCTCATTGTGGAATACAGAACCGTGCAGACGACATGCACCTACTGCGGCTGCGGATGTGGGCTCTTATTGGAAGTTATGGATGAGGGCCTGGTGGGAACCCTTCCCTTGAAAACCCATCCCATTAGTGAAGGGACTCTCTGTATCAAGGGTTGGTGCGTGCACGAATTTGTGGAGAGCGAAAAAAGGCTCCACTATCCCCTTGTGAGGAAAAACGGCGATTTCCAGCAGGTGGATTGGGAGCATGCCCTGGGGGTGGTGGCGTCCCGGCTCATGGAAATTCGCGATAAATTCGGGCCGGACAGCATAGCTTTTCTGAGCTCGGCAAAGTGTACCAATGAAGAGAATTACCTTCTTCAGAAACTGGCGCGGGCAATAGTGGGAACCAACAACATCGACCACTGTGCCCGTCTCTGACACTCCTCAACGGTGGCCGGGCTGGCTGCCGCCTTCGGAAGTGGGGCCATGACCAACGCTACCCCTGAGATCGAGGATGCGGACTGCATCATGATCACCGGTTCTAATACCTCGGAGGCTCATCCGCTGGTGGCAACCCGCGTTTTCCGAGCCAGGGAGAAAGGTGCGAAACTGGTCGTGATCGATCCGCGACGCATCCAGATGGCCCAGGTTGCCGATATTCATGTCCGCAACAGGCCGGGATCGGATGTCGCCTGGATCAATGGCCTCATGCACATCATCGTGAAGGAGGGCTGGGAGGATAAGGAGTTTATCGCCGAGCGAACCGAGGGATTTGAAGAGCTCAAGAAAGAGATCGAGGCTTACCCGCCGAAACGGGTAGCGGAGATCTCAGGAATCTCGATCGAGGATCTGAGAAGGATCGCCCAGACCTATGCAAAGGCGGAAAAGGCAAGCATTCTCTACGCCATGGGCATCACCCAACATATCACCGGGGTTGAGAACGTTAAATCCCTTGCCAACCTTGCCATGCTCTGCGGACACGTCGGTCGAGAGAGCACGGGGGTGAACCCTCTGCGGGGCCAGAATAACGTTCAAGGGGCGTGCGACATGGGGGCCCTCCCCAACGTCTATCCGGGCTATCAGGTCGTCACCGATGAGCAGATTGCCCAGAAGTTTGAAAAAGCGTGGAATGCCAAGCTCTCAACCAAGATCGGACTAACGGTGACGGAGATGTTGAAGGTGGTTGGAACGGGGGAGGTCAAGGCCATGTTCATCCTGGGGGAGAACCCCATGCTGAGCGATCCCGATATTCAACACGTAGAGGAATCCCTCAAATCCCTGGATTTCCTGGTGGTTCAGGATATTTTCATGACGGAAACGGCGAGCCTCGCCCACGTAGTACTTCCCGGGGTGAGTTTTGCGGAAAAGGACGGAACCTTCACGGCTACGGACCGAAGGGTGCAGCGGGTGAGAAAAGCCATTGACCCGGTGGGCGACAGTAAACCTGACTGGGAAATTCTCTGTGATTTGGCGCGAAGGATGGGGGGGAAGGGATTTGAATTTTCATCACCCAAGGAGATTTTTGACGAACTGGCTGGCGTGACGCCTATCTATGGGGGCATTCGCTTTGAAAGGATCGAGACAGGGGGCCTTCAGTGGCCCTGCCGGTCCCTTGAAGACCCTGGGACAAGGTATCTCCACAAGGATCAGTTTGCGAAGGGCAGGGGGACTTTTTTCCCCATTGCCTACCGGGAACCGGCAGAGATTCCCGACGATCAGTTCCCCTTTGTCTTGACCACGGGCCGGATGGGATTTCATTTCCATACGGGGACCATGACCCGAATCTCTCCCAGTCTGCATAAGGAGAGCGAAACAGCCTATATGGAGATCAATCCGGGGGATGCCGAGGGGCTGGGGGTTGATAAAGGTGAGATGGTCCGAGTGATCTCCAGACGGGGAGCGATCGATATCAAGGCCACCCTGACGGATGGGATCGATCGCGGGGTTGTTTTCATTCCCTTCCACTTTGTGGAAAGTGCGGCCAACCGTCTGACCAATACTGCCCTCGATCCCATCGCCAAAATTCCTGAATTCAAGGTCTGCGCGGTGAGGATCGAGAAGTTGGCCACAAATAGCAAGGAGGGGAACGAGGGGAAACGAGAAAAGGATTGAAGGACGCGAAGATAAACGTGGGACCATTTTTTGCACTCCGGGGATTCCCGTGAGTGCTGTGATCGGGAATAGAAAGAGGAGAGGCATGGAGCGAATAGGTGTATTTATCTGTCACTGAGGGACCAACATAGCGTCCATGGTGGACGTTCAGCGTGTGGTCGAAACGGCAAAGAAGCTTCCCGGCGTTGTTTATACAGAAGCCCTTCAATATTCCTGTTCGGATCTGGGCCAGGGAGCGATAAAGCAAGCCATAAAAGAACACAATCTGGATCGGGTTGTTGTCTCTTCCTGCAGTACCAGGATGCATGAGGTGACCTTTCAGAGGTGCATCGATTCGGCGGGGCTGAACCGGTACATGTTCGAGATGGCAAACATCCGGGAGCAGTGTTCCTGGGTTCATATGGACCGGGAGGAAGCGACGAGGAAGGCGGAACAACTGACCATCATGGCCGTCTCCAAGGCGGCGCATCTAGAGCCACTGGAGCCTCTGAAGTCTCCGGTCGAGAAAAGGGCCCTGGTGATCGGGGGCGGAATTTCAGGAATCCAGGCGGCTCTGGATCTGAGCCAGGCTGGCTACCCCTCGACGATTGTGGAGAAGCTTCCGACAATAGGGGGGAGGATGGCCCAGCTCGAAAAGACCTTCCCCACCCTGGACTGCTCTGCCTGAATCCTTACCCCGCGGATGACGGAGTCATCCCAGGACGAGAGAATCAAGATTTTGACCTATTCCGAGGTGGCTGAGGTCAAGGGATATGTCGGAAACTTTGACGTGACGATCCGGAAGAAGGCCCGCTATATCGACGAAACAAAGTGCACGGGGTGTGGCCAGTGCATTGAGAAATGTCGGAGGAAAGCGCCCAACGAATGGGATTTGGGACTCGGAAAACGAAAGGCGATCTATAGACCTTTTGGCCAGGCAGTCCCCAATGTTCCGGTTATCGATCCTGAGATCTGTATCTACTTAACTAAGGGTAAGTGCGGTGTGTGTGCCGAGGTCTGTCAAGCCGAGGCCGTTAACTATGATCAAAAGGACGAGTACATCACGGAGAAATTCGGAACCATCGTCGTGGCCACGGGCTTCGATCAATTCGATACCAGTGTGTATGGAGAGTATGGCGGGGGTCGATTCAAGGATGTGATCACGGGGCTCCACCTGGAGCGAATGCTCGAACCTTCAGGCCCCACAGGGGGACACGTGATTCGTCCATCTAATAATCAAGAGGCCAAGCGGGTAGTTTTCGTCCAGTGCGTCGGGTCGAGGGATGAGGCCAAGGGGATGCCTTACTGCTCCCGGATCTGCTGCATGTACACGGCCAAGCAGGCCATTTTGCTCAAGGATCACGTTCCTGATAGCCAGTCCTACATATTTTATATCGACATTCGAACTGCTGGGAAAGACTATGAAGAATTTTACAAAAAAGCCCAGAGAGAGGCAGGGGCCATCTATATCCGGGGCCGGGTATCCAAGATCTACGAGAAGGGGGATCAGTTAATGGTTCGGGGAGCAGACACCCTGACCGGAGAGCAGATCGAGGTGGAGGCGGATCTGGTGGTACTGGCGGCGGCGGCTGTTCCGAGGGATGGAGCTAAAGAGTTGGCCAAGATGCTGAACATCCCTCACGATGCCTATGGTTTCTTTACAGAGGCCCACCCCAAGCTTCAACCCGTGGAGAGCGTGACCAAGGGGATCTATCTGGCCGGGGCCTGCCAGTTTCCCAAAGACGTACCCGATTCTGTGGCCACGGCGGGGGCGGCATCCATCAAGGCATGTTCCATCTTGTCTCAAGATGAACTGACCATCGACCCAAAGATTGCCTATGTGGAGACCGATATTTGCAGCGGATGCCTGGATTGTCTCAAGGTCTGCCCCTTTGATGCCATCGAAGCCGAGGTGGTGAATGGAAGAGAGGTGGCCAGCATTGTTCAATCCCTCTGCCATGGGTGTGGGAACTGTGCCTCCACGTGTCGAACCAAGGCAGCAAATGTGAGGGGATTTTCCGATGATCAGATCTACGCACAGATTTCCGCCCCTTTTTCAGCAGTAGAGGAGAAGAAGGTTGAGGGTTCTAAATAGGCAGGAAAACGTTCACCAGTTCAGAGGCGAAATCCTCGCCCTCAGCGGTGAGGACGCATCCCGTTGCGTCCAGTGTGGGAAGTGCACGGCCGGTTGCCCCATTGCCCCGGAGATGGATATGAAACCCAGTCAGGTTCTTCGGCATATTCAGATCAACTCGAGAAAACCGGTTCTCCAGTGTTCAACCATGTGGCTCTGTGCATCTTGTGAAACCTGTTCTTCCCGATGCCCTGAAGAGATCGAAATTGCTACCATTATGGACACCCTCAGGAAGCTGGCCATCGAGGAAGGCCTGGCAACCGGTCAGAGGCAGATCGTGGCTTTTGACGAGATCTTTCTCAATTCCATTAAGCGGTATGGTCGAGTCTACGAATTGGGACTGGTTATGCGCTATAACATGGCCTCTCGTCAACCCTTGAAGGATGCCCATCTGGGTCCCCTGATGCTGGGGAAGGGGAAACTCAGTCTGTTCGCCCATAGGGTCCGGGAAAAGGCAACTCTCAAGGAGATTTTCCGGAAGAGTCGAAGGTTCTTGGAGAAACGGGAGTAAACGCCCCAGCGAGGAAGTGACATGAAGGTTGGCTACTATCCGGGTTGTTCTCTCGAGAGCACGGCGAAAGAGTTTGACCTCTCTT
>DAOVIU010000243.1 GCA_030673585.1 Pseudomonadota bacterium
ATTCCTCGAGGGGGGGGTTGGACTCTCATTTCGGGGATGGCTCGATATGAAACGTGATTTAGCCGAGGCTTTCGCCCGGGTCGAAACCGGGAATTGGAAACGGATCCCCTTGGAATACGGCCATGAAACCCTGGAGATCAGCGTGCCGAGGGATTCGGTCGAAATCAGCATGGGCACCATTCCCTACACGGACAATTGGCAAGAGGAGATCGAGAGGGCATTTTCAAACCCCATCGGCAGCCCAAGACTGGAGGAGATCGTCAAGAAGAAGCGGAAGAGGCCAGGCAATATGGTCGTTTCGGTGACCGTATCCGATATTACGAGGCCCGTTCCATACAAGGGTGAGAAGGGAATTCTCGGACCTGTATTACGAGCCCTAGAATCCCAGGGATTGCGAAGGGAGAATATCAAAATCATCGTGGGGACCGGAATGCATCGGGCCAGTACCCATGAGGAGAAGGTGCAGATGTATGGACGGGAAATCGTCGACCAATTCACGATCCTGGACCACGATTGCGAGAACGATGATCTCTTGGTCAGTATTGGGAAGACCAAGAGGGATACCCACGTCTACGTCAACAAGGACTTCTATTGTGCAGACCTGAAGATTGCCACGGGCCTCGTGGAGAGCCATTTCATGACGGGGGTTTCCGGGGGGAGAAAGGCTATCTGTCCAGGATTGGTGGATGTGAAGACCATCGAGAGATTTCATGGGCCTCAGTACCTTGAGGATCCCAAAGCCACCAACCTCGCTCTGGAGGGAAACCCGTGCCATGAGGAGGCCTTGGAAGTCGCAGAGACCGTCGGAGTGGATTTCATGGTCAACGTCACCCTGGACAAGGATATGCGCCTCACACGGGTCTTCGCAGGTGATTTAGTCGAGGCACACATGGAGGCCTTCGATATGATCAAGGCCTATGCGGAGATCCCCCTGGAGAGGCAATTCGATATCGTACTCACCCATGGCGGATACGTGGGGAGGGACCACTACCAAACCGCCAAGGCCGGGGTTGGAGCCATCCCCGCCGTAAAGGAAGGCGGTGTCATAATCATCGCCGCCAACAATCGGGATATCGAGCCCATTGGATCGAGGGAATACAAGACCCTCAGCCATCTGCTTAAGATGCAGAAGCCGGATGGATTTTTGGATTTGCTTCGGCATCCTCGCTGGCGATTTACAAAGGACCAATGGGAGCCGGAGATTTGGGGGAAGCCCCTCAGAGTGGTCGGCGATGAAGGGTTAATATACTGCTCCGGCGAAATTCCCGAGGGGGACTACGCTATCCTTCCCGGTACCGGCGGCTATGAATTCCTCTTGCCCGAATTCCGGCCGGGATCGGATTTGGAAAAAGCCCGGGCCATGGTTCAAAACGCCCTGATCTACTCCATCTATCAGCTGAGAAAGCGAAATGTCGAGCCATCGGTCTGCTATATCCGCGAGGGGCCTTACGCAATTCCCCTTTTCAAGGAATCCACCCGGTAAAGGGACCCTTTCCGCCTTCGATATTCCCACCGACAAAAAATTTCTCATTTTAATTTTTTTTGAATTTCGAAGAAAAAGGGAGAAATCTTCAGATTTGCATTGTGGAAAAACATTTCCACAGCCGTGGAAAACTGGGGCAACTTATTGATTATTGGGTATAAGGTATGGGGTCCGCCAATGGATTTTATTTTCGCGGCCTTTTCGTTTCTCGTCCCTCGGACCGAGTATTGTCAAGGCAATTTTGGTTGTGGAAAACTCGAAATGGGGTGATTTCGTAAATGGTCGAGACCGCATTTGACAATCCCCCGGGTTTCCGGTTCACTTACTAATAAGGCGTGTGATAACGGGATCATCATAATAGAATGGGATCCTTGGGGCAGGGGGCGTCGAGTGGAAGAGATATGGGTAAAGGCCAAGACTTCTATTCGAGAGAGGCTGGCTTCTGATACCTTCAACCTCTGGATTAAACCCCTGGAGTTTAAGGAGATGAAGGAGGGACAGGTCGTCCTAGAATGCCCCAACACCTTCTTTAAGGAGTGGGTGAACCGGTACTACCTAAAAACGCTGAAGGAGGCGTTTCAGACTATCTCGGGAGGCGATTGCCAAATCTCCCTCAAGGCAACCCCGAAGAGGAGCCGGTTTTCCTCTCCTCACAATGGAAATGGGCAGATGGTGCTCCCCGAGATGGGAGCGGCCACCCTCCCGGGGATCCGGTTAAACAAGAGGTTTACGTTTGAACGTTTTATCGTCGGACCTTGTAATCAGTTCGCCCATTCGGCTGCCTGGGCCGTTGCCAATCGGATAGGTATTCACTATAACCCGCTTCTCTTTTACTCCGACGTGGGGTTGGGAAAAAGCCACCTGTCCACCGCCATTGGAAATTATATGTTGAAGAAGTGGCCGGAGACCCGAATTTGTCTTGTCTCGGCGGAGGAATTCGTCAATGAGCTGGTTACCGCTCTGAGGAGGGATGAAATTGCCTCCTTCAAGGAGAAGTATCGAAAACTCTCGAATATCCTGGTAATTGACGGGGTCCATTTCTTCAGCGGAAAGCCGGCTACCCAAGCGGAACTGTCCCATACGTTGGATACCCTATACAACAACGGCAAACAGATCATCTTGACGAGCATTGTCCCTCCGGAAGATATTCCCAAGATGGACGAGGGCTTGAAATCGAGGCTTGGGTGTGGACTGGTGGTCCGGTTACAGACACCGAAGCCGGAAACTCGGAGGCGGATTTTGGAGGCCAAGGCATTGGCCGAAGGCGTTCGTGTCCCCGATCCCGTTTTGGAGTACCTGGCCTCCCATGTCAATGGGAATGTTAGACAGTTGGAGGGGGCCATCATCGGCATCATCGCCCAATCCTCATTGATGCACCGCTCAATAGACCTGGATCTAGCTCGAGAGTCCCTGAGAAATGTGGTCAAAGCGGAGGAATCGATCATTACCATTGAGCTGATCCAAGAGGTAGTAGGAAGGTACTACCGGGTCGGTATCGATCAGATGAAATCGAGGTCGAAGAGACGGGACATTTATCTCCCGAGGCAGGTTGCAATGTATCTCTGTAGAAAGTTGACCAACGAGTCCCTTGAGGCCATCGGCAGAGCCTTCAATAAGAGGCACGCCTCGGTGATTTACTCCATAGCCAATATGGAGAGAAAGGTGAGGGAGGATTCTCGGGTGGCCCACCAGATCGAGTTTCTCACCGAGAAGATTAAAAGCAGGTAAACGGGGCGGGGGGGTATCTGTGATTCTCCGTGGGCATGGGGAGCAGATACCCCCTTCCTTTTGCGCTGACCAGGGGTGTCCATGATGGGAGGTTTGGTCGTTGTCCGCGAGAATTGTGGGACTGGGTTTCCCTACGGCGAAAAGATTTTCAAGGAGATCAAGGCGCAAAATTTTTGTCCCGCGTGTATACATCAGTGGACGGGGTTTGATAAGATAATCCATTACTTGGAGAAGAAGCGAGAGTTGGAAGCCCTGGAGAACGAGCTGAAACAGCAGGAGGGATTCAAGATCGAATCCGAGGATTGACGTCTTCTTGCGGGGTTTCCGGGGGAGAGTTTCCGGTCATATCCCCTTCATCCGTTAAGACCCACCTCAAGGTAGCCACATCGATATTCCCGCCGCTCAGGACGATGACCACCTTCTTTCCCCTGAACCGGTTCCTTATTTTTAAACCGGCCGCGAGGGGAGCCGCTCCCGCCCCTTCCGCCAAATTGTGGGTCGTTTCCAGCAATAGACGGATGCTCGACTTTATCTCCTCTGCCGAGACGGTTACGATATCAGATACCCCGCTCCGTATAATATCAAAGGTCGTCTCAAAGGGAACCCGGGTTGCCAGGCCATCGGCGAA
>DAOVIU010000037.1 GCA_030673585.1 Pseudomonadota bacterium
GGATGCTTTCGGATGATGTTCCAATCCTCGGCCGGCAGCTGGCCCGATTTGCTCAAGACCGATTCGGAAATCCTGGTCTTTCCGATATCATGGAAGAGGCTTGCGATACCCAGTTGAACAAGGTTCGTCTTGGGAAATCCCAATCGGCTCCCCAAGGCGATGGAATAGATGGCGACGTTCACGGAATGATTATATAGGTACTGGCCATAGTCCTTGATCATGGTCAACCCCAAAAGGATAAACGCATCTTCCATAAGAGAGGCCACCAGCTGTTGCGTCAACCTTCTGGCTTTCCTCATATTGAGCGCCTTACCCCCTACCACACCCTCTATAATTTCCCTTACGATCCCAATGGCCACAAAATAGAGCTCCCTGGGATGGCGTCTTCCCTCCGCTGCCTCGGGAAAAGCCTGCTCTTTTACCTTCAGCTTACTCGAGCTTATGGAGTCGATCTTCCGCGCCCTGAGCTGATCCATCAGATATGTTGAGTTATTTTCATCGCCCTCTTTCAACGCCAGCAAAAGAGAGATAAACTTCTTCAATTCCCCTTCATCCAGGGGATTATGGATCTCCAACTTCCCGATCCGGCGTCCCATCAAATTCCTCATGAACGATTTGATAACGGCATGATCCCCCGGTTTGCCCCGAATTTTCCTGTTATTCAAGAGGAAACCTTCATCACCGATCTCCAAAGTGATCCCCCCTTCGGATAGGATGAAGGGATTGACTACGTGCAGATACTCAGATATGGATCGATCTAGGGTTTCATTATCAGCACCATGAACCCGGGCGGACCTCATGAGGCTATGGAGGCCCAGGATAAAGTGGCTGCCCAGTCGTCCCTCCTCCATGGCCGGCGGCGAAGATTTCACCCAATCTGGCGTAACGAAATGAATCTTCTCCTTCTTCTCATCCAACCCAGTAATCTCCTAAGATAGTTCCATCAATGCCCGGCCACACGCTTCGCGCAGGGGCTCATCCCCCGATTCAGCACCCAACTGGAGCACCTCTTTCGCCTCCTGCGTTCCGATTCTAACCAGGGTTTCGATGGCACAGGCACGAATTTCGTCGGCCTTAGCTCTGCCAAACCATTTCCTCCTCTCCAGGAGAGAATACATAAGGGGTATGGCATGGTCTGATCGAATCATTCCAACCGCCTTAAAATAGGCCTTGATCTCCTCCAAGCCCCTCTTAAAGAACTCTTTGGATCCCATCCTTTCCATGAGGGGACCCAGGGCCTCCTCCCCCATCCTTCCCAGGTTGAGGGCTGCGATTCCCCTTATTTTGATATCCCGATCTTCCAGGGATTGAATCATATACTGCATCGCCTCGGATCCCCCGATGAGCCCCAACGCCTGAAGGGCCTCTCTTCTCACTCGCATGTCCTCATGTCGAAGGGGTTTCTCAATAAACGGAACGGCTTCCTTTCTCCCGATGCGCCCGAGTATATAGACGATATTGCGAACCAGGTACCATCTGTTATCCCCGAGAAATGGGGTCATCAGTTCGATACTGTTCTTGCCCACCTTCGACAGGGCATCGCAGATGATCCTTCTCGGCTTTGAGCTGCTGAGATTGCCCAATAATTCGCAAAGATGTGGAATGGAATTTCGCTGAAGGAGGAGGAAATAATCCAAAGCGCCCTTTATATCCGAAAATTCATTTATCTTCAATATGTTCCCGATTATCTCTATTTTTGAGGATTCGCCCGCCTCGATGATCGCCTTCTTGATGAGATCGCTCTGCCACTCCTCAAGATTCTCGGAATTCAGGAAGATATAGAGGCGCCTCAATATTTGGCTGGCCTGCGTGAAGTCCCCTCTGCTCAAGAGGGATTCGATAATTCGATTCGAAAAGGAGACGATGAAACCAAAGCCCTCAGCCTCACTTTCCGAGGACATGGCCTCGAATAGGGTGGTGATGACATGAAAGCAGAATTCCGGCCGGGTCTCGACATCCACCCTTTGTTTTAGGTCCTCCATTTTTTCAGGTTGAACTCGCAACTGGTCCATCGAAATCTCCAGATCATCCCCCTCCAGCCGTTGATGGGGAAACCCTGGATCCAGTCCATGTTCTCTGATCAGTTCGATTCGCTGATAACTGGGCATCGGGGGGACCTTCAATGCCTTGCGAAAATCCTCCACCTTCTCGGGAAATTCAATGGGAGATTTCTGCAGATGATATTCCCCTGCGACATAATGGATATGCTGGAAATCCCCTTCCCATAAAAGGGTGATGAGATCATCCTCCAAGGGATTGAGCGTATCAGCTCTCGCGATGACATCCATGAAATCCACCACTTCCCACTCTTGTAATCCCTTCTCAAACTGTATTCGTTCGAGGCCTTCCCGGTAAAAACGAGAGGCCAGGCTGCTCTTGCCATCCGCATTTTCGTAAACGATCTCGTCTTTATAGTAGATCTCATACTCCGCGATTTCCCAGGTAAGGCGGTCCATCTTTTCGAGGAAAAAGCGAAATTTATCCATCAACTGGTCTTGCAACGTCACCACCGCGCGGTGGCTTGGCGGGTATGTCTGATAGGCACCTATGGTCTTGACGAAATGATTGGTTAGATCCCTGGCCCAGACGAGTTCGTCTTCCTGTCGGAGGGCGCTCGAATCACCGACAGTACTTCCCCTCTCTTCTTCTCGCTCCTCCGCCATCTGAACACCGAAAACTGAGGAATTTAGCACTTGTTATCATGTCTTCTTTCGGGTGATTTGTCAACCTCAATATTTAGTTTCCTCAGTTTTTCCAATTAGTTATAAAATGGCCGTTGAAAAAAAGGGGGTAAAATGATATCAAGGATGTGAAATCGATACCTGGGGATGGTCGCCCAATGGATAAGGATGTTCCTGGGAGAGGGATTCTCCATATCGTCTCAACTCCCATCGGCAATCTGGATGACATTACCCTGAGGGCCCTCAAGATCTTGAGGGATGTCGATCTCATCGCCGCAGAGGATACTCGAAGGACGAGGAAGCTCCTTTCCCGATTTGATATCCACACCCCAATGGTCAGCTATTTTGAACACAACGAGCTGAAGAGGCTGGACAAGCTCTTATCCCACCTGAAAAAGGGGAAGGTCATCGCCCTCGTATCCGATGCGGGAACCCCGGGGATATCGGATCCCGGATATCGACTCATCCTAGAGGCCATTGAAAGGGGAATTCAGATTATACCGATTCCGGGACCATCGGCTGTCATTGCCGCCCTGAGCGTTGCGGGTCTGCCCACGGATAGTTTCACCTTCGTTGGTTTTCTGCCAAAAAAGGGCGGAAAGCGGAGGAAACTCCTGGATAAGCTGGGAGATTCGGATTGGACGTCAATCCTCTACGAATCGCCCCATCGGCTCATGGAGACTCTGGAGGATCTCCTCGCGGCTTGTGGGGATCGCCAGATTGTGGTCACTCGTGAGCTGACGAAAGCCTTCGAGGAGGTAATCCGAGGCAGGCTCAGCGAGACTATCGATATCCTTAAGGGCAAGAGGATCAAGGGCGAGATCACCATCGTTCTGGCCGGCAAGGGAAGGAAGGGATAGGCAGACATAGTAGGTCAAGCATTTCCATTCATGCATTCCCCATCGAATCCATTTCCTCCGATTCCTGGCGAACAAGCTAATCGCACGAAATCACGGAATTGAATGTGACGAGGAAACGCTGGGCTCCCCCCATATCGGAGGAGTGTGCCATGAAATTTAATCTGAGGTTTCAGCGACGGAGACCCTTCGACGTGGTGGGCCTCGGGCTCAATGCCGTCGATTTTCTCTGCGTCATCCCGAAATTTCCCGCCTTCGACACCAAAACCGAAATAGTGCACTACGAAAAACAGGCCGGGGGACAGGTGGCCACTGCTATGGTCGCTTGCTCAAAATGGGGGCTCAGGGCGAAATATATCGGCAAAGTGGGTGGAAATGACCTGGGGATGTTCTCCTTAACCAGTATAAGGGAAACCCGGGTCGACGTCTCGAGCGTAACCGTTGAAAGGGACGCCACGAGCCAATTTGCCCTCATCCTCATCGACGAAAAAACAGGGGAAAGGACCATCATATGGCATAGGGACAAAAAGCTCCTCTACAGGCAAGGCGAGCTTTCCAGGGAAGATGTATGCAAGGGGAAAATCCTCCATGTCGATGGACACGATATCGACGCCACCATAGAAGCCATAAAATGGGCCAAGGAGGAGGGCATTTTCACGGTCATCGATATCGACAAGGTGGAGGAAAAGACCCCGGAGCTCATCAGGGACATAGACTTCCTCATCACCTCTTCGACCTTTGGGCCGAAATTAACGGGCATCGAGGACAGGGAGAAAGCCCTTCTGGCTTTGAGGAGGTATAACAAGGGATTTCTTTGTGCCACCCTGGGGAGGGAGGGAGCCATGGCGGTAGTTGGGGATCGGATCATCTATTCAAAGGGATTTGAGGTAGAGGCCGTGGATACAACAGGAGCAGGAGATGTATTTCACGCCGGTTTTATCTATGGACTCATAAAAAACTGGGACCTGGCGGAAATCCTCCGATTCGCCAATGCGGCAGCAGCCCTGAAGTGTACTCGAATGGGCGGGAGATCGGTCCCCACCCTGGAGGAGATGGATTCCTTTCTCGGCGTTTCGACCAACACATTCAACTAGGGAATCATGCGGTGTTGCAGTGCTGCAGTCGCGTGCTCAGGTCGGTGCACATATTAATTCAATGAGGCGATAAATCCGCGCCCAGAGTTCCTTTTCCCGCCTTTTCGGGGTGGGCTAACTTCTCGGGCCCTGATGGTTGCGATGTGGGTTGTATCCACAAAAATTGATTGACAGCGACCCGTCCCTTGACCATAATGGGATGATAAGTAGAGCTGGAGCGGCTATACTCATATCTTGTCCTCGGGTTGCCTGGCCTTCTGGTCCGGGGTTCAAAAAACGGGCCTGACTGGATGGTGTTTTAAAAACCATATAATTCTCTCCTTTGTAGTACGGATTGCTGTGGATGTGGGGTTGAATATGGAAGAGAGCAAGGAATATTCAGGAACGGAAAGGAGGGCACATCCCCGATTTCGCATAACATTTCCCGTTTTTCTTAGGCTCTCAGTTACGAAAGCGGGAAATTCCACCATGTTGGAAACGGGCGGAGAGACCGTCGACATCTCAATGGAGGGGGTGAAGCTCTCAATACCCGAGCAGGATGAGGCCCTGTGCGCCATCGGAGAGGGAAAGGAAGGGCGAGGGGTGGATGTGGGTGTTGAAATCGTAACGGAGAAAAAGAGGATCAAGGCCGTCGGCGATGTTCGGTGGTTTAAGGCCGAGGCATCAAAGCAATTATCTGTCGGAATCCACTTGAAGGGGATGGGGAGGGAGGACAGAAAGATATGGGAGGAGTTAGCCAAATCCCTTGCCTTGTCTCTGTAAGGAATTCCATGTTATCGAGTACCAAATTGGATAACGCGTTCAAATACATCGGGTAATCCTAAAAGTTCCAAGGGCTCGTGAGATTGACAAGTCTCCGAAAATAAGAGAATATATAAGTTTATAGTACTTAAATACGACACTAATAATGTTGCCTAACGGGTAAGGGAGTCATGGATTTGAGGCGAAGGCTAAAGATCGCGCTCGTTTTCACGGGTCAAGGATTTCAGCGCATCGGTATGTACAGGGACCTCTATCAAAAGTATGAGGAGTTCAGGGAAACCTTCGAGGAGGGGAATGGCGTCCTTAGCTATAAACTGCAGGATATCTGCTTCAAACAGACCTTTATGACCCGCATTGAGATGAAACTGGAGCATATTTCTGAGAAGGCGGGACACTTCTTCGAGGAGATGATCAAGGTTCCCAAGATCCATCAGACCATCTTCACCCAACCCATCATCTGTGCCGGGGATATCGGCTGTTTTAGGGTGCTGCTGAAGGAAATCCCTGGACTGGACTATCATGTCATTGCCGGCCATAGTCTGGGGGAATATCCCGCATGTATCGCCGCCGGTGCCTTGAGCTTTAAGGATGGAATGAAGGTCGTCAAGAAGCGGGGCGAATACATGCATGAGGCCTCCAAGAACATCGACTCCGGGCTGTTGGCCATTGTGAGCAAGCAGGCAAAGATTCCCGCGAGCTACATCGAAAGGCTATGCAGCAAATATTACGTCAATCTTGCCTTACACAACTCGGATTCAGTTTACGTCGCCGGGGGGTTGAGCCACAACTTAAGGCTAATGGCCGATGAGGTCAAACGGAAGAAACGATTCACGACAATCCCGGTTCAGGTGAGCGGGGCATTCCACACCTACCTGATGCAGCCCGCCGCCGAAAAACTCAAAAAGAACCTGGAGCGCATCACCTTCAAGCCAACCCACACCCCTATTTTCGCCAATACGACCTCCGATGCCATATCCGATCCTAAGCATATCAAGGTCGAGGCATATCGCCAGCTCACCCAAACGGTAATTTGGAGGGATATCCTGTGGAAGATGTATGAATCGGGGATTAACCTGATTATCGAATTGGGTCTGGGATCCACTCAGAGGGGAAATGAATCGGCCTTGAGCAGATATACCAAACAGACATACCCCACCGATCAGCAACCCGAGATCCTAACCATTGAGGACAAACCCTCCCTCGATAAGACCAAAAAAAGGTTGAAGCAACTGGGTTTTTAACCCATCCCTCTTCCATAGGTCGGTTCGACCTCATTAAGTCCTATTAGTGCCGAACGTGAAGAATCGTATTTCGGCCGGCAAAGAGGAATTTTCTCTAGATCTCACCGTGCCCATTTGGTTCCAGGGAATCGTTCCTAATTTACTTTGAAAGGGCGCTCCGATATCCAAACCTTTCTGGAGCTACCCCTTCTCGGTCTTCAGTTCACTCCAGACCGTTCGAAACTTACCGCTCGCCGGATCCCGCATCGGCGGGTCTTGGGCCCTCTCAACCTTCACCGACGGCAAACCCTGTGCCGAAAGGTAGTTCCGCATTCGGTGCACAACCCCTTCCCAAACTCCCAAGCTATCTGACCCAGGCACTGCTTCGATCCGGATGGTCAGAACTTCCGGGGCCGTTTGAATCACCTGACAGCGCCTAATTCCTTCCGCCCCCTCCACTGCGTTGGCCATGGCTCTGGGTGGAAGCTTTACCATTTCTCCACCTGGCGCCCGGAAGGAGAGGATCTCGTCGCGCCGCCCTTCCACCCGGATGGCGGGCAGTGGACTTCCACAGGGACACGGATTTGGATTCAGAGTGATGCTGTCTCCCAGGTCGTAACGGATGATCGGTTGCACCCGGTTGGCCAGATTGGTTATCAAAACTGTGCGAGAAGCCTCGCCCGGTGGGACGGGCTGATAATTCACATCAACCGGTTCCAGAATCACCCAGTCGGAATTCACGTGGAGTTGCCCTTCCTTACAATCGAAGGCGATGCCCATAAATTCCGACGAAGCGTAAGCATTCCGCACCGCACAATTGAACGCCGCGGCGATCCCATCACGGGCCGTTTGGCTAAGCCATTCAGCTGTGGTGGCCACAAAGAGTGGATTAATCCTTAATTTGCCATCCCTTCGCTCATTTGCCAGCAGGGACAAAACCGTGGGAAAGCTCACCAGAAATGTCGGCTGAAGGGTGTTCAGTTCTCTCACCAGTTCAGCGAGGGGTGTCATTACGGAAAAGGTCCGACTGCGCCTTGACAGGTGGGGATAGAGCCTCCGGTAGAGCGCCTTAACAGTTGGGGCGACAAAGTGCCCTCCAGTTCTGATCACGGACGCCGCAGGATCCCCTCGCAGGAGGGATGTCAATACCTGTCGCGGAGTCACCCAGACCATCATCCCTCGCACCATTGCCAGCGTCGCGTAGACTCTAACGGCATCACGGTCGTGTACGAAGATGCCGTGCCTTCCGGTGACCCCCGAAGAGGTCCAAACGGCGTAGCGACCCAAATAGAAATCGCCGACTTGTGTTTTGTCCGCTATGAAGGCGTCTACACCAGCCTTGGTCACCGCCGTGTCAGTCACCCAGTCGTCGAAATTGGCCATCA
>DAOVIU010000129.1 GCA_030673585.1 Pseudomonadota bacterium
AAACCGTGGATCGGATCTTCGAATTCCTTAAAGAGAACATGAATCCAACCGCAAAGAGCTCCATGTGCCAGGATCTGTTGGCGGGCCGCCGTCTGGAGCTGGAATACCTCAACGGCGCCACCGTGCGCTTCGGGCGTGAACTGGGGATCGACACCCCCATCAACTTCGTTATTTACACCGCCCTCAAGCCGTACGTCCTGGGATCTCCCTCCTGACCTCGCTGGCCATCACTTCGGTAATAGCGTGACACAATTCAGAAGGTAGAAAATGGAGCATCCCCAATGAAATCATTATCGGTGGCTGAAAGGGATTTGGATCGCTTGAAAGACCTCGCTGAGGGATTTCGGACGGGCCGGCTTTCCGTGTTAGACTATCTGGAAACGCTTAAAGCGCGTTTTGAGGGACGGGAACCTCATATCAAGGCCTTCCTCCCCGAAAGGGCTGATCGCTTTGAGCGCCTTCGGCATGAGCTCTCCGCGCTTGAGTCTCGATTTCAAGAGCCAGCCTCCCGCCCACCCCTCTATGGGATACCGTTCGGCGTGAAGGACATATTTCATGTTGAGGGATTTCCCACTCGCGCGGGGAGCCGAATTCCCCCGGAGGTGCTCCGTGGACCCGAGGCGACGAGCGTGAATTTATTGAAGTCCGCGGGCGCCCTGGTTCTGGGAAAGACCGTCAGCACCGAATTCGCCCATCGCGCACCCGGCCCCACCCGCAACCCTCACCGACTGGATCACACCCCCGGGGGATCGAGCAGCGGTTCGGCAGCGGCGGTAGCAGCCGGGCTCTGCCCGCTGGCGCTGGGGACCCAGACGATTGGTTCGGTTCTCCGTCCCGCTTCCTTTTGCGGCGTTGTGGGTTTCAAACCGAGCTACGGGAGGATTTCGGCGGACGGGGTGATCCCCCTGTCGCCTTCCCTCGATCACGTCGGATTTTTCACGGAGGATGTCGAGGGTGCCCGACTCGCCGCCTCGATTCTCTGCGATGGCTGGAAGCAGAAGTTCGAGCCATCCCGCCCTGTCTTCGGTATCCCCGAGGGCCCATACCTGGAAAAGGCAAGCGAGGAGGGGTTGAACCACTTCCGACGGACGTGCAGCAGGCTGTCCGAAGCCGGGTTGCAGATTCGTTCGGTTCATATGTTCAAGGACTTTGAGACGATCGTTGAACGACATGAGACACTGGAGGCCGCTGAGGCGGCCGAGGTTCACAGGGCGTGGTTTGACACCTACTCCGAGCTTTACCACCAAAAGACAGCTGAGCTCATCAGGAAGGGGCAGAAAGTCCCCGTGCATTTGGTTGAGGATTATCGTGCAGGGCCCGAGAAACTCCGCGAGGAGATTATGGAGATCATGGACCGGGACGGCTTGTCGGCCTTCCTCGCACCGGCAGCGGTAGGGCCGGCTCCTTCTGGGCTTGAGAGTACCGGGGACCCTGTGATGAATCTGCCGTGGACTCATGCAGGCCTCCCGGCCATAAGCCTGCCGTCAGGGATAAATTCCGAGGGCCTTCCCCTGGGGCTTCAGGTAGTGGGCCGCTGGATGGATGACGAAGGGCTACTGGCCTGGGTGGGGCGGGTTGAGGGATTCATCGGGTCGTGAGCGGATGCTAAATGATTAGACAGTTATCCAGCACCGAAATCTGCTGGGAATAATAAAAAATGCCGCTTGACAGGGAGCCTCAATTGCCGTAGCCGATAGTAATTTTTTGCCTCGATATCCCGTGCTATAGTTGAAAACGTTACATGAGCTGAAATTTCAGATACGAATTCTCAATGACCGAACTTATTGCATTAAACCACAAAACGCCTGGAGGGCCACACATGAAGCTACCAGATGACATACGAGTTCTGAAATGTGCTTTCGGCCACTTTTTTCCAGCATACACAGCAATATATATTCTAACCGGGAAGAGACTCGCCCTTATTGACTCGGGGTTCAGTGACACACCATCGAAATGGATTTTTCCCTATTTTGAGAAGAACAATATGAGCGTAAAGGACATAGCTCTCGTCATTAACTCCCACGCAATGTCAGATCACGCCGGTGGAAACGGGGAGGTTAAGGAAAGAACCGGCGCACAAATCGCGATACATAAACTCGATGTAAGGTGGGTCGAGGATCATGAGGTATATTTCGAGGAATTCTATGCAGCTCATCCGAAACAATATCGTCCAACAAATGTGTGCAGGGCAACGGTACTGGGAAATTACGGGAGAGAGGTGAAAGTCGACATGCAACTGGATGACGGAGATATCATTGAAGCGGGTAACAGGGAGCTAGAGGTAATCCATGCCCCGGGTCACTCATACGGCAGCATGTGTCTCTACGATAGGTCTGATCGCATTCTATTCACGGGGGATTCGGTACAGGGCAGGAATAATCGGGTGGGCCCGTGCCTTTTAGACGTGGACCTGTACATGGCGAGCCTGCAAAGAATAAGTACATTGGACATCGATACCATGTGTACGGCCCATGTCTGCTATCCCGCCGAGGACACCGTCGTAACCGGGCAAGACGTCAGAACGCTCATTTCCGAGAGCATGAAATGCACAAAGGAGTATGAGGCTTACGTCCTTGAATTCCTTGAGAACTCGAAGGAGCCCCAGACCTTGGGGGAAATCGGACAATACGCGAACTCCAGACATCCAAGCCTGCACAGTCACCCCATGTTTCCACTTCACCACCTAGCACTTGACACCACATACGCACACCTACAATCGCTCAAGAACCAGGGCAGGGTTTTATTCGACGAGAAAAGTGAGACTTGGCAAATCAAATGATACCGAGCAGCGAAACCCTTGTTTGGGGACAGGCCTGAAGTTTGGCTAAGTCCTTCAATGGATATCCTGCGCCGCAAAATGTGAAAGAAGTTCATCATGATCTGCGCAACGGGCGGCGTTCTAGCCCTCTTGCGCCAACCATCCTTGTTTCTTCAAACTTCCCTTCATGTATTACTTTCTATTTTTATAACTCTCGCCATTAAAGCACTTCGGCATTCACCAGGTTTGGAGGGCGCTTACCGGTAAGCCCCGCTATCAGGTTTTCCGCCGCCATCGTGGCCATCTTGAGCCGGGTCTCACGAGAAGCACTCGCAATATGAGGCACCAGAACAACATTCTCCATCTGGAGGAGGGGAGGTTCGACTTTGGGCTCCTTTTCATAAACATCCAGCCCGGCCCCGGCAATCTTTTCCTGCTGCAAGGCCTTGACCAAGGCCTTCTCATCAACCACGGGGCCACGAGAGGCATTGATCAGGATCGCGGTAGGTTTCATGAGGCCCAATTCGGCCGTGGAAATGTAGTGTGTTGTCTCGGGGATTAGGGGAACATGGAGGGTTACAAAATCCGACTCCTTGAGCAGGGTCGGTTTGTCAACAAAACGGGCCCCCAACTCCTCTTCAAGCGGCGTGGGCATGCGGATAGCATCCGTGTAGAGTATCCGCATATCAAATCCCCTAGCACGTCGCGCGACGCGCTGCCCAATTCGCCCCAGGCCACATATACCGAGGACCTTGTGGTGGACATCGTAACCCAGGAACTGCATTAATCCCCACCCCTTCCACTTGGAGGAGCGAAGATATTGATCCGCTTCAACGACTCGCCTTGCCGTGGCGAACAACAGTGCCCAGGTGAAATCGGCCGTGGTATCGTCCAGGACTCCGGGTGTATTGGTAACCATGACCCCCTGGCGGGTGCATGCTTGGACGTCGATATTGTCGTATCCCACGGCGACGTTAGAGACGATTTTGAGTTCGGGGCAATGGGAGAGGACATCGTCGTTGATCCTCTCCGTGAGCAGAATGATTGCCCCCTTCTTGCCCTGGAGTTTTTCTACCAATTCCCCTTGAGATAAGCGAGTATCGCTCTGGTTGTCTTCAACCTCAAAATGTTTCTTGACGAGATCGATGACCTCATCAAAGATTTTTCGGCTAATCAAGACCTTGGGGCGCATGGCATGCTATCCTCCAATCATCGTGTTCGAAGACCTGGAAAACCGGCTCCCTTCCTGGGTTGGAAAGGTGCTTTCCCTCTAATACAGATGTTCTCCCCGGTCGAAGAAACGCCCAAACCCTTCCCTATCCCGAGAAGCCGCGGAGATGCGTCTCAACCCCTCTTTCAACGACTCCGTGTCGGTGGCGAAGGAAAGCCGCAGGTAGTGAAACTTCTCGGATCCAATGCGACCGAAGGATTTTCGATCCATGGTCGCCACCTGATGTTCGAACAGCAGGAACATCTGGAAGAGGGTGGAAGGACTCGTCTTCCCTCGAAGGTTGGGAGGGAGGCCCGGAATCGCATCCATAATCCCCAGGCTCTCGCAGGCTTCGCCGATGTTCGGGAAGACGTAAAACGCTCCCTTGGGCCTCTGGCAACGAATCCCCTCGATGGCGTTCAGCCCATCGACCACCAGATCCCTCCGTTCCTGGAAAATGCCCACCATGCGCCGAATGGAATCCGCGCTCTCCGGTGACTCAAGGGCGATGCGAGCCCCCTCCTGGTTGTAGGGAGGAATACAGGAGAAGTAGTTGATATTGAGGTTCCTGAAGACCTCTGCTTCCTCGGCCGTTGGAAAGAGCGCCCACCCGATTCTGCCCCCGGTCCATGAGAAGCTCTTTGAGGCCCCACTGACCAGAATGGTGACCTCCTCCATCCCCGGACATGAGATGATGCTGTGGTGCTCGCTGCCGTCGAAGAGAATGTGTTCGTACACCTCATCCGAGTACACGCGAACATCTTCGGCACATCGGCTTCGGATCACATCGGCTATGTCGCGAAGCTGTTCCGGAGAGGCCACACCTCCCGTGGGATTCGAGGGGAAGTTGAGAAAGATCATCTTGGTCTTTTCGGTGATGAGGGGGGCAATGTCCACCCCCGAAAGGGAAAAATTGCTTTCCTCCCTAAGATGCACGGGAACGGGTTGGATCCCCAGGTAGGTGATAAATGATTCATAGATCGGAAAACCCGGGCTGGGATAGATAATCTCCTCTCCCGGATCGCAGTAGGTTTGTTGACATAATCCAATGGGGGGTTTGGCACCGGGAAATACCACCACTCGATCGGCCGTTGCCCTGATCCCCCGTGTTTCGCTGAGGTACTTCGCGACGGCTGCCCGGAGTGAGGGGATCCCCTGGGGATCGCAATAGTGCGTGTTATCCCGATCCAGCTGGCTTTTGCCCTCCTCCTTGATGAATT
Source organism: Pseudomonadota bacterium (assembly GCA_030673585.1). The sequence goes on from DAOVIU010000129.1 coordinate 5,189, forward strand.
CCGGAACGGGAAAATCCGGCTCCCCCAGGTTGCACTTGACCACCTCTTTCCCCTGTTCCTCGATAGTCCGGATCAAGGGTCCTATCTTAAAGGCATTCTCGGTATCGATGAG
>DAOVIU010000004.1 GCA_030673585.1 Pseudomonadota bacterium
CCAATTCATAAAATACCTGGCCCTGGAAAAGGGGGCTTCGGAGCACACGTGTCGGAGCTATCTGAATGATCTTTCCCATTTTGAGAGTTTCATCTCGGCATCCGGGCTCTACCCGATTTCACAAAACGGGGAAGTAGATATCTCACGAGTTGATCGTGATATCATCCGAATGTACCTCAGGGCCCTTTTTCGGTCCAATAAAAGGAGTTCTATTGCTCGGAAGTTGGCTTCCATTCGTTCCTTCTTTCAATACATGGTTCGGGAAGGGATCATTTCCAACAACCCCGCGAAGGGCGTGGCCACTCCCAAAACCGAGAAGTATATTCCAACCACGCTCACCATTGATGAGATGTTCAGGATGTTAGGTGCGCCCGATATATCGAACCCCTTAGGTCTCAGGGACAGAGCTGTTCTAGAATTGCTCTATTCCAGTGGCATTCGGGTGGGGGAGCTGACTCAAATGAATTGTGACGATGTGGATTGGGAATTGGGCATCATAAAGGTGTTGGGAAAGGGGAAGAAGGAGAGAATTGTTCCCATTGGATCCAAGGCCATCGAGGCCTTAAAGGATTCTCTCAGGAGAAGGGGGCTGTCTCCTGGGAACGGTCGCGGACGCCCTCTCTTCGTCAATAGTCGAGGCGGCAGATTGACGGATCGGAGTGTGAGACGCATTGTGGAAAAGTATGGCAAGAAGTGCGGTCTCGAAAAGAGCCTTGGTCCCCATGCCCTTCGCCATACCTTTGCAACCCATCTCTTGGACGCGGGGGCGGATCTCAGGGATATACAGGAATTACTGGGACATGTGAGCCTTTCCACGACCCAAAAATATACCCATGTGAGCATAGATGGATTAATGGACACCTACGATAAGGCTCATCCCAGGAGCTGGAGAAATATAAAAAGGAAGGCATAAGGGGAATCGTGGGTGTGAAATGATGGTCATACACCCTGAAAAACGGGCTATGACTTGTTTCTGTCAAGGAGTCGACGAATGAGGGGGACGACTGTTCTTTCCGTCAGGCACAAAGGCCGTGTGGTCATGGCCGGCGATGGACAGATCACCTTCGAAAATACCATTATGAAGCGCACGGCGCGAAAGGTCAGAAAGATCTATAATGACAGGGTATTGGCTGGATTTGCCGGAACCAGCGCTGATGCGTTTACGTTATTCGGAAAGTATGAGTCTAAATTGGAACAATACAACGGCAACCTCATGAGGGCTGGGGTCGAACTGGCCAAGGAATGGCGAACCGATAGAGTATTGAGGAGGCTGGAGGCACTTCTCATCGTCGCCGATAAGGATCGCTCCTTAGTCATATCGGGTACCGGAGATGTGATTGAACCCGACGAAGGTGTGACAGCTATTGGTAGTGGGGGTTCTTATGCTCATGCGGCCGCCAAGGCATTGGTTGATCATTCCCAGTTGCATGCGAACTCCATCGCGAAAGAAGCCATGAAGATTGCCGCCTCCATCTGTATCTATACCAACAGCCATATCATCATCGAGGAATTGTAAACCACCCCTTGAAAGAGGTTAACCAAGTGCAAACCTTTACTCCACGGGAGATCGTTTCCGAACTCGACAAGTATATCGTGGGACAAAAAGACGCCAAGCGATCGGTGGCCATCGCCCTCCGGAATAGGTGGAGGCGCCAACAGGTTCCGGAGGAGCTGAGGGATGAGATTGCGCCGAAGAACATCATCATGATCGGTCCCACGGGGGTGGGGAAAACGGAGATCGCCAGGAGGTTGGCTCGGCTTGCCCAAGCTCCCTTTCTGAAGATCGAGGCCTCGAAATTCACGGAAGTGGGATATGTGGGGAGGGACGTTGAGTCCATGATTAGGGATCTCACCGACCAGGCGGTAAATATGGTCAAGGGGGAGGAAACCCAGAGGGTCGAGGTGAAAGCCCGGGAGTTGGCCGAAGAAAGATTGCTGGATCTCCTGTTGCCGAGGCCAACAATAGAGAAGAAAGCCGAGGAAAACCCCGCCCTTGGTTCCCTGCCAGCCCTCGAGGAGGAATCCCCACCGCAGAATGCGACGAGGGAGAAGTTGCGGCGGTTGCTGAAGGAGGGAAGGCTGGACGACCGCTATGTGGAGATCGAAACCGCGGACAGAAATCTCCCCGTCGTGGAGATCTTCTCCGCATCGGGCATGGAGGAGATGGATATCAACCTCAGGGACATGTTCGGAAACCTGTTTCCCCAGAGGAGAAAGAGGAGAAGGGTCAAAATCCCGGAGGCCTTGACCATTCTTTCCAACGAGGAGGCCCAAAAACTGGTGGATATGGATAAGGTGATTAGGCTGGCCATAGAGAGGGTTGAACAGTCGGGGATCATCTTCTTGGATGAGATCGACAAAATCGCGGGAAGGGAGTCCGTTCACGGTCCCGATGTCTCAAGGGAGGGCGTGCAGAGGGATATTTTGCCCATTGTCGAGGGGACTACGGTGACGACGAAATATGGGATGGTGAAGACGGATCATATCCTCTTTATCGCCGCAGGGGCCTTTCACGTCTCGAAGCCATCGGATCTCATACCCGAGCTCCAGGGACGTTTTCCCATTCGGGTGGAGCTGAATTCCCTCGGAAAAGAGGATTTCATTCGAATCCTCACGGAGCCCCAACATGCGCTGATAAAACAGTATACCGCCCTGCTCAAGACTGAATCAGTGGAGTTGACATTTACCGAAGATGCCATAGCCGAGATCGCGGAGGTAGCCCAAATCATCAACGAGAGGAGCGAAAATATTGGCGCAAGAAGGCTCTACACTATCATGGAGAAACTCCTGGAGCAGATTTCCTTCGATGCGCCGGAGGCCCATGACAGGAAGATCATCATCGATGCCGCGTATGTGAGGGACAAACTGAAGGATTTCATCGAGGACGAGGATTTGAGCCGTTATATCTTGTGAGCGATCCGGGTGACGGGAAGACATAATGGAAGATACGATTAACAAGGCTAAAGTTCTCATCGAGGCATTGCCCTATATCCGTAAATTCTACAACAAGACCATCGTGATCAAGTATGGTGGAAATGCCATGATAGACGAGAACTTGAAGAAGAGCTTTGGGTTGGACGTAGTATTGATGAGGTACATCGGCCTCAATCCGGTCATCGTTCATGGCGGCGGTCCACAGATCGGGAAGGTTTTGGACCGAATGGGAAAGAAGACGGAGTTCGTCGAGGGGATGAGGGTTACGGACAGTGAGACCATGGACGTGGTGGAGATGGTCCTGGTCGGAAAGGTGAACAAGGAGATCGTGGGTCTTATCAACCGTCATGGTGGGAAAGCGGTGGGACTCAGTGGAAAGGATGGTCAACTCCTCCTCGCCAAGAAGATGAACGTCTACAGAAGAAGGGGAAATGGAAGCCCTCCTGAAGCCGTCGATATCGGCATGGTAGGCGAGGTGAAATCCGTCAATCCATCGATCATTTCGGCCATGGAGGAGGGACATTTCATTCCGGTTATTGCCCCCGTGGGCGTAGGGGAGGAGGGCGAGGGCTACAATATAAACGCCGATTTGGTTGCTGGGAAGGTTGCCTCCGCCCTGAAAGCGGAGAAACTGATCCTCCTGACGGACGTCCCGGGAATCATGGATGAAGGGGATCGATTGATTCAAACCCTCGATATCGGGAGTGCAAGGGAACTCCTCGAAAAGAAGGTGATTGTCGGGGGGATGATTCCCAAGGTTCAATGCTGTTTGGATGCCCTCGAAGCAGGGGTAGTCAAGACCCACATCATCGATGGTAGGGTAGAGCATGCCCTTCTCCTTGAGATTTTTACCGATGAGGGGATAGGGACGCAGATAGAGAGGGGAAGAGAGGGGGAACCAGTTCGATGAAGGACACGGATACGCTCATTGCCGATTCTCAGAAGTATATCGCAAATACGTATTCCCGATATCCCCTTGTATTGGTCAGGGGTCAGGGGTGTAAGGTCTGGAGCAGCGATGGGAAGGAGTACCTCGATTTCGTGGCCGGCTTGGCCGTATGTAACCTCGGGCATTGCCATCCAAAGGTGGTTGGGGCTATTCAGGATCAATCTCGGAAGCTGCTGCATGTCTCCAACTTCTATCACATCGAGCCCCAAATCGAGCTGGCCAAAATGCTGGTCGAGAACTCCTTTGCCGATAGGGTATTCTTCTGCAACAGCGGTGCGGAGGCGAATGAAGCCGCAATGAAATTGGCCAAGAAGTACGCGAAGGATACAGGCCACGCGGACAGATTTGAAATCATTAGCATGAAGAGGTCTTTCCACGGGAGAACCATGCTCACCATGAGCGCGACGGGACAGGAGAAGATTCAGAAGGGATTCGATCCCCTGGTCCCCGGTTTCTCATACGTTCCCTTTAACGATATCGAGGCCGTGCTCCGGGCAGTAACCCCCCAAACGTGTGCCGTTATCGTGGAACCGATTCAGGGCGAGGGTGGGGTCAACTGTCCCTCGGAGGGGTATTTGAGGGACCTCCGGGAGCTCTGCCGTGAGAGGGAGATCCTCCTGATCTTCGATGAGGTCCAGGTCGGCATGGGCAGGACGGGAAAGCTCTTCGCCCATGAGCACGAGGGAGTATATCCGGATATCATGACCCTGGCAAAATCCTTGGCTGGAGGTGTTCCCATCGGGGCGATGCTGGCTTCCGAGGAGGCGGCCAAAAGCTTTTCCCCCGGGACCCACGCAACGACATTCGGGGGCAATCCCCTGGCTACAGCAGCAGGGGTGGCAGCCCTATCGGTGCTTTCGGAGAATGACCTCCTCGAGAACTGCAGAAGGGTAAGTGACCATTTCCTCAACCGGCTCATGGATTTGAAGGCGAAGTATCCCTTCATTAAGGAGGTGAGGGGGAGGGGCCTCATCATCGGAATGGAGCTGGGTTTTGAGGGGGCCCAAATCGTAACCCGGTGCATGGAGGAGGGATTCCTCATCAACTGCACCATGGGCAATATCCTCAGGTTCTTACCACCGTTGATCATGACCACCGACGAGGTGGATCAACTCATCGGAACCTTGGACCGGGTTTTCGGGGAGTGCAGGGAGGACGTCAAGTCGTGAAGAGGGATTTGGTCAGTATCTTCTCCCTGAGCCGGAATGAGATCAATCATTTAATGGAGAGAACCGCCACCTTGAAGGCAAAACAGAAGGAGGGCCTTCCGTATACCCCCCTTCAGGGAAAGACCCTAGGCCTCATTTTCGAGAAGGCTTCCACTCGAACTCGGATCTCCTTCGAGGTGGGGATGTACCAGCTGGGGGGATACGCCCTCTTCCTTGATTTTAAGGATATGCAGCTGAGTCGGGGGGAAACCGTTCCGGATACGGCACGGGTATTTTCCAGGTACGTGGATGGGATCATGGCGCGGACGTTTTCCCACGAGACCATTGAGGAACTGGCCCAATATGCGAACGTTCCCGTTATCAACGGGCTCAGCGATTTGCTGCACCCCTGCCAGATTCTCTCGGATGTGTTCACTATTGTGGAGAAGATGGGCGGATACCAGGGGCTGAAGGTGGCCTATGTAGGGGATGGGAACAACGTGGCTAACTCTTGGGTCAATTGTGCCGCCAGGTTGGACTTTCAGCTCTCCCTGGCCTGTCCAGAGGGATACGAGCCTGACCCCTCGATCCTCGAACGGGCCAGGAGGGAATCGAGGTGGGAGGTCCAGGTAGTTCATGATCCCCGTGAAGCCGTCTCGGGGGCGGATGTTATCTACACGGATGTATGGGCGAGCATGGGAAGGGAGTCTGAACACGCCGAACGCCTCCGGAAATTCAGGGATTATCAGGTGAACTCCGGTTTGGTCAAGGCGGCCAAAAAAGGTGCCAAAGTGATGCACTGTCTGCCCGCTCATCGGGGTGAGGAGATAACCGATGAGGTGATGGACGGAGGCCATTCCATCGTCTGGGATCAGGTGGAGAATCGGCTTCACGTCCAGAAGGCCATATTGGATTGGTTGATGGGGTAAATGGTCCTCGGACCAGGTGGCCGTGGGGGCCGACGGTTTCCAAATGGAATAGCGCGGTTACCAACATGGGATTCCGGAGACGATTAGCGGTACGGAGGTGACATGGCATCTCGAATAAACAAGATCGTTTTGGCATATTCCGGGGGATTGGATACTTCGGTCATCTTGAAATGGCTGCGGAATGAGTACGGCTGTGAAGTCATCGCGTTTGTTGCGGACCTGGGCCAAGGGGAGGACCTCGAGGAGATAAAGGCCAAGGCGTTGGCAACGGGGGCGAGTAAGGTCTACATCGAAAATGTACGGGAGGAGTTCGCGAGGGACTTCATCTTCACCGCTTTGAAGGCAAATGCCATTTACGAGGGCGGATATCTCCTGGGGACATCCATCGCAAGGCCCCTCATAGCCAAGAAGCAGATGGAGGTTGTCGAGAGGGAAGGGGCCGATTCCGTTGCCCACGGAGCGACGGGAAAGGGAAACGATCAGGTCAGGTTCGAGCTCACCTACATAGCCCTGAACCCCAATATCACCATCATTTCTCCTTGGAGATCCTGGAATCTGAGGTCGCGGAAAGATCTCGTCCGCTATGCCGAGGAGAACGGGATTCCGGTTCCGGTTACGGCGGAAAAACCGTACAGCTGTGATCAGAACCTCTTCCATGTCAGTTTCGAGGCCGGCATCCTGGAAGATCCATGGCTGGAGCCGAGGGAGGATATGTTCCTCATGACCGTCTCACCGGAGGGGGCCCCGGACAAGCCGCGCTATATCGAGATCGATTTCGAAGACGGCATCCCAAAGGGGATTGATGGGAAGGCTTACTCCTCGGCAAGCCTGTTGGCGGTGGCCAACAAAATCGGGGGGGAAAATGGGATCGGCCGGGTGGACATGGTCGAAAACCGTTACGTGGGGATGAAATCGAGGGGGGTATATGAAACCCCCGGGGGGACAATCCTCCACATAGCCCATAGGGCAATGGAGTCCATAACCATGGATCGGGAGGTGATGCACTTCAGGGATTCGCTGATACCTAAAATGTCGGAGCTCATATACTACGGTTACTGGTTTTCCCCTGAGATGGAGGTTATGCAGAAGACCATAGACGAAACCCAGAAGGATGTGACGGGGACCGTTCGGTTGAAGCTCTACAAGGGGAACTGTATCGTTGTTGGAAGAAAGTCGGAGAAATCCCTCTATAGCGGTGAATTCGCGACCTTTGATGAGGACGCCGTCTATGAACAGAAGGATGCCGGAGGATTCATCAGGCTGAATGCATTGAGGTTGAGAATCCGGAAGATGATGGGAAGGTGAAGTCGTGATTCGTGAAGCGATTTTCGTGTCCGTCTATACGGAAAAAACCAATCACCAGTACACATCTGAGAGAAGGGGAAGATAAGGGGTTGCAGGGGCAAAATGGACGAGAGGTATCAACCAGACGCGATTGAGGCGAGATGGCAGAGGTACTGGGAGGAGAGGGAACTGTTCCGGGCTGTGGAGGACCCGGCCAAGGAGAAATACTACCTCTTGGAGATGTATCCCTATCCATCGGGGGCAATCCATATGGGGCACATGCGGAACTATTCCATAGGGGACGTTGTAGCCAGATATAAGATGATGAAAGGCTACAATGTCCTGCACCCAATGGGTTGGGATGCCTTTGGTATGCCCGCTGAAAACGCCGCCATAGAGAGGGGGGTCCACCCCGCCAAGTGGACCTACGATAATATCGATACCATGCGGCGCCAGCTTAAGCGAATGGGATTCAGCTACGACTGGGAGAGGGAGATTGCAACCTGCGATCCGGAATATTACAAATGGGAGCAGTTGTTTTTCCTGAAGATGTTCGAGAGGGGACTGGCTTACAAGAAACGATCCGTGGTGAACTGGTGCCCGAGCTGTCAGACGGTGCTGGCCAATGAGCAGGTTGAAGGGGGTCTCTGCTGGCGGTGTGAGTCGGAAGTGACCGAGAAGGAGTTGAACCAGTGGTTTCTCAAGATCAGCGATTATGCCGAGGAACTCCTGGAATATTGTGATAAATTGCCGGGATGGCCCGAGCGAGTTTTGCAGATGCAGCGGAATTGGATCGGGAAAAGCGAGGGAGCGGAGATTCGATTTCCGCTGGAAAATACAAAGAAGGCAATCACCGTATTCACCACCCGCCAAGATACCGTCTTCGGGGCGACGTTTATGACCCTAGCTCCCGAACATCCCCTGACCTTGAAATTGTCAAAGGGAACTCCTCAAGAGGGGGAGGTGACGGAATTCGTGGAACGGGTAAAAAGGGCAAGCATCAGCGGGAGGACGGCGGAGGATACGGAAAAGGAGGGGGTGTTTACGGGAGCATATTGCCTGAATCCCATGACGGGTGCGAGAATGCCCATCTACTCGGCCAATTTCGTCCTCATGGAATATGGAACGGGGGCGGTCATGGCAGTCCCCGCTCATGACCAAAGGGATTTCGAGTTCGCCAAACGATATGAACTTCCCATCATCGTCGTGATCCAACCGCCGGATAATCCGTTGAGCGAGGAGACGATGACGGAGGCCTATGTGGATGAGGGAACGGTGGTCAAATCCGACCAGTTCAACGGGATGGATAGCGTTGCAGCTCGCGAGGCAATCGTCCGGAACCTGGAAGAGAATAGGTTGGGGAAGAGGAGCGTCAATTATCGGATCCGGGATTGGGGAATTTCGCGTCAACGGTATTGGGGGGCGCCCATCCCCATCATCCACTGCGATCGGTGTGGAATGCACCCCGTCCCCCAAGAGGATCTTCCCGTCGTTTTGCCCCATGACGTGGAATTCACGGGCAAGGGGGGATCCCCTTTAGCGGAATGTAGGGATTTCGTTGAAACTCAATGTCCCAAATGTGGCGGAGCGGCGCGCAGGGAGACCGATACCATGGATACCTTCGTGGAATCCTCCTGGTATTTTGATCGCTTTGCATCTCCCCACTACGACGAGGGACCCCTTGACAAGGGGCAGGTCGATTACTGGATGCCCGTTGATCAGTACATCGGGGGCATAGAGCACGCCATCCTGCATCTCCTCTACTCCCGTTTCTTCGCGAGGGTTCTCAGGGAATTGGGCCTGGTAAAGGACAAGGAGCCCTTTACGAGGCTTTTGACTCAGGGGATGGTTATCAAAGACGGGGCGAAGATGTCCAAAGCAAGGGGGAACGTCGTCGATCCCGAATACCTGGTTTCCAAATACGGTGCTGATACGGCTCGGATGTTTTGCCTCTTCGCATCCCCGCCCGAGAAGGATCTCGATTGGAGCGATCAGGGCGTAGAGGGGTCATTTCGGTTTCTCAACAGGGTATGGCGACTGGTTTATGAAAATCACCACTGGCTCAAGGAAACAGATCCCTATGCCGGCACCTCTCCCTTAGACCAGGATACGAGGACACTGCGCCAGAAAATCCATAAGACCATTAAGAAAGTCGGGGAGGATATCGAACGGTTCCATTTCAACACGGCCATTAGCGCGATTATGGAGCTTGTCAATGCCCTGTATCAGTTCAAGCTGGAAGAGCATGAGGAATCGACGGGACGGGCGGTCTTCAGGGAGGCAACTGAGGCGATAATTCTCCTTCTCTCCCCTTTTGGTCCTCATGTCACGGAGGAGTTATGGGAGGCCCTGGGAAAAGGTGAAAGCATTGTCAAGACCCCCTGGCCCGAATACGATCGAGAGGCCATTGTCGAGGAGGATATCCTGGTGGTGGTCCAGGTTAATGGCAAGTTACGGGATAGGATTACCGTCCCGTCCTTAATGGGGGATGAGGAGGTCAAACAGGTGGCGCTGGAGAGGGAGAAGATAAGAAGCTTGATCGGTGATAAGGCCGTCCAGAGGATCATCCTCGTCCCCAAAACATTAGTCAATATCGTCTGCGCCTGATCCCGTTGCCCTCTGTGCACCTCGCGGTATTTTTTCCCACAACCATTCCCGTGATGAAATCAATTCGGACCCATTTTTCCTTTTTTATCATCTTGCTTCTGTTGGTGGGGATGGGCTGTGGATATCGATTTGCAGGAGAAGAGTTCGGCCCGTCCCCGGAAATTCAATCCATTGCTATTCCGACCTTCACCAATGGGACCTATGAAGCGGGCATCGAGACCATCGTCACCAATGCCCTCTTGGCAGAGTTGGTCAGGGACGGCCGCATAAAGGTCGTGGGCGAAGATGAGGCCGATGCCATCATGGAGGGAACGGTCACGTCATTTTCCACCTCATCGGTGTCTTATGACCCGACAGGAGTGGTGTTGGAATACAGGACGTGGGTTTCCCTGGACGTAATGGTGAAACGACACAAAAGGGGAGAAGTCCTTTGGAGTAGAAGGGGGCTTACGGAATCGGAAGTTTACAGGGTTTCCTCGGATGTCCTTTTCACCGAGGTCGAAAAGGAGAGGACAATCCGAAAGATCGCCGAGGAATTTGCGAAGAGAATTCGTCGGATGCTGTTCGAAGGGTTGTAATCCGTCGAGGGCCCATGCGGAAAACCCCTGGAAAAGGGTAGGATAGTGGATTTTTTCGCGTTGGATCAGGGAATGAAAAAGGGGGAAATTCCCCTCGTCCTTTACCTTTTTGGAGATGAATCCTATCTTATCGAGAAGGGAATCGACGGGCTCCGTGAAAAGCTTATTCCGGCTCATCTCCAGGAGTTCAATAGGGATGTCTACTCGGTTGGTGACATTTCGGCATCCAGGATCCTGGATGCCGCGCGGACCGTACCAGTGTTAAATCCATGGCGATTTATTCTCGTGAAGGAGGCGGACCGCTTTTCCCGCGATGATATCCGCCAACTCCTGGCATATATTGAAAAACCCTCTCCCTCTACATGTCTGGTTCTGTGGGGAGATAGCAGCGGACCATGGAAGCGATTCTTTCCCAAAATAAGGGAAGTTGGAACGGTGACCCAAGTGAAATCCCTCTTTGCCGGCAAATTGATTGGCTGGATCAAACGGGAGGCTCAGGCTCACGGAAAGCGAATGACCAGGGAAGCGGCGGGGTATCTGAAGGATATGGTGGGAAACCGGCTTCGCGACCTCCACAACGAGATTGAAAAGGTAGTGGTCTATGTGGGGGAAAAGCCCGTCATCGAGCTGGATGACGTGGAAGAGGTGATATCGGAGGTTAAAACGAGGACGATCTTCGAGCTGACCGATGCCATTGGAATGAGAAATTCCGTTGAGGCATTGCGGATTCTGAGAAAGATGGTGCAAGCCGGAGAAGCCCATCTGAGGATCCTGGGCATGATAACTCGTCAATTTCGTTTAATTTGGAAGGCGAAGACCCTGGTATCAAAGGGTGCTACAAAAGAGGAGGTGCGAAGAAGGTTGAACCTCCACCATTTCTACCTGGAATCTATCCTTGAACAGAGCGGCTCTTTCAGCGAGGATAACCTTCGGGAGGGATTTCACCGATTTCTTCAGACCGATCTGGCCATGAAGACGACGACGGTATCGAAAGAACTCCTCTTGGAGAAGATGATAGTTGATTTATGTCACTGAGGCGACTGGAGGGAATTGACCCGTTTGGTAAGTCGTGAGACCTTCCTGGAGGCGGTATTCCTGTGGATCACCCCCTTGGATTTGGCTTTGTCAATGGCGGGTATGACCTCCGCCAAGGCTGTTTTTGCCTTTTCAATATCGTTTTCATCCACCGCCGCGGTCACCTTTTTGACGAGGGTTTTCAAGGTGGATCGGAAGTGGACGTTCCTCAACCTCCTCTTTTCGTTCTGCTTTTGCCTTTTGAGGGCTGACTTATGGGTAGCCAAGGTATCACCTCCCTAAGGGGGATGTAACATTTTTCAATTGCCCGCCGTACGGACGAGATCATTAAATTCTTTAATTTAATCGTTTCGCGGAGTAAATGTCAAGATCCCCTGCCATGAATACAACGGAGCACGTTAGGATAGCGAGAGCTGCGGGGGTGGTGGGTTCGGCCACCTTGCTCAGTCGCATCCTGGGATATGCCCGGGATATGGTGATCGCGTATTTCTTCGGGGTCGGTTTGGCCACCGATGCCTTCTTCGTCGCCTTTAGGATCCCCAATACCCTGAGGAGGCTTTTCGGCGAGGGATCCATGACCGTTTCCTTCCTTCCCGTTTATACCGAATACCTCGTCCACCGGACGAAAGAGGAATCCCGCGAGCTCGTCGATGTGGCCTTCACCTTGGCCTCCTTGGTATTGATGGCGTTAACGATTTTGGGAATCGTCTTCGCTCCCCACATCACCGCGTTGTTAGCCCCGGGTTTCGAGGACCCGAAAAAGGTCGAGTTGACGATCCTCATGCTGCGGATCGTTTTTCCCTACTTGTTCTTTATCGGTTTGGTCGCCCTGGCCATGGGTGTTCTGAACGCACACCGTCATTTCGCCGCACCCGCCCTGGCCCCTACGCTTCTCAACGTATCGATGATTGCCTCGGCTTATCTTCTCTTTCATCGATTGGCCGAGCCCGTCGTCTCGCTGTCAATCGGTGTCTTGTTCGGGGGGGTGGCCCAGCTCGCATTCCAGCTCCCCTTTTTGATCAAAAAGGGGGTGATGTTCCGGTTCAACTTCCGTTTCCTCCACCCTGCCATCAAACGGATCTGTATGCTGATGGGTCCTGCGGTGCTCGGCCAAGGCGTTGCTCAGATTAACGTCCTGGTGGGAACCATTATAGCCTCCTTCCTCCTGGAGGGCTCCATATCATACCTCTACTACGGATACCGCTTGATCGAGTTTCCCCTGGGTGTCTTCGTGATTGCCCTGGGGACAGCGGCCTTACCCAGTTTCTCGCAATTGGTCTCCGAGGGAAAGATGGAGGAATTTCGGGATACCATCTCCTTCTCGGTGAGGCTCGTACTGTTTGTCGCGGTTCCGGCCATGGTGGGCCTTATCGTATTGAGGGTGCCCATTATCCATCTCCTCTTTCAGCATGGGGCCTTCGATCACGATGACACCCTCATGGCTGCCCGGGCCCTTTTCTATTTCGCAATTGGACTATGGGCCATCGCCGGGGTGAGGATCCTGGCACCGGCTTTCTACGCCGTCCAAGACACCAAGACTCCTGTGAAGATGGCGGTGGTATCCCTGTTCGCCAATGTAGGATTGAGCCTCATCCTCATGGGCCCAATGAACCACGCGGGGCTCGCCCTGGCAAATTCCCTTGCCTCCATACTATACGTTTCGTTGCTCTTGGTCTGGTTAAGGAAAAAGATAGGCGAGATCGATAGGTCTCGAATAATGCGATCTCTCCTCCAGATAGCCGTGGCCAGTGCCGCCACTGGATGGGTTGCCTACTGGGTGGTGGGCAGGACATCCTGGATGAATCCCGGTAACTGGGGGGAGAAGATCCTCTTCCTGGGGGCAGCTATTGTGGCGGGGATGTTTACGTATATTGTCATTTCGTATCTCCTGAGAAATGCCGAACTCTCCTTTTTAATAGGTTTGCTCCGGGGAAAACGGAAGCAGCTGAGGTTTGAGGGCGAGTTGGAATGAAGAGAATGGGAGGATGATAGAAATGGAAGAGGAGATCCCTTGTACTCACGGGTGATGATGATTATCACCACGCCACGATAGCGTCTGGTGAAGAATGTGCCGGGAAGATCGTTGAAAGGGGAGTAAAATAGGGCTGGTGCGGCCGAGCTGCCGCAAGCGATAAAGACCTCTGTGCACCCGAGGCATTGTAAAACCTTTTCACGTTGGATGGAAACTGCCAGTGCCTGATCTCGTTAGTTCCTGCTAGGAGGAAAGGGATCAGGCACTGGCTATTGTTGATAGGCCATTAGACGACTAGGTATTTGGAGACCACCTCCTCGTTCTCCCATATCTTCCTCA
>DAOVIU010000068.1 GCA_030673585.1 Pseudomonadota bacterium
AATCAAGAGGGCTTGGTCCTCGCTATCCCCTCAGGTGGTGTACCAGTCGGGTTGAGAATTTCCCAACACCTGAAGCTTCCCTTCGACCTCGTGATTTCCCGTAAGATTCCCATCCCCAATAACCCGGAAGCCGGGTTTGGGGCCCTCTCTTTCGAGGGAAGCCTCTTCCTCAACGAACCCCTGGTGAGGGAGCTCAGTCTCACCCGAGAGGAGATCCGGGAGTTCAGCACCCCGGTATTGGAGGAGATCAAGCATCGGAACGCGGTTTTCCGGGGTGGGCGTCCCTTTCCCGATCTTCGGGGAAGGATTGCCATCTTGGTGGACGATGGTTTGGCCTCGGGGTATACCATGATGGCATCTATTAACTTCGTCAAGAAGAGGGAGCCGAATCGGATTGTGGTGGCCGTTCCGACAGCGCCCGAGAGCTCCATTCAGCTCATTTCGGCCTCCGCGGGTGAAATCCTTTGCCTGAACATCAGGCGAGGGGTTTTTTTCGCGGTTGCCGATGCCTACCACCACTGGCATGACCTCTCCGAAGACGAGGTCATGGAGTTACTCAAGCCGCCTCGGTCCCACTGATCTCCAATGAGTTTTACGGAAAGGCATTCTCGCCATGAGCTCTATTTCCAATAGAATCGATAGTATTCTCGAGTTTTTTCCCGAAAGACGGTGGTATAGGCCACTGACGCCATTTGAACGGTTGGTATCCACCATCCTTTCCCAGAATACCTCCCGAGAGGCGACGATAAAGGGGTTTGAAAACCTGAGGAGGAGATTCAATATCACCCCGGAGGTTTTGGCCGAGGCGAAGGTGGAGGAGATCAGGGAGTGTATCAGGCCATCGGGCCTCTATAATACAAAAGCACCCAGAATCAGAGAGGTTGCCCGGATTATCCTCGAGGAATATGGGGGGAATCTCGATAACCTGGCCCGTTTGCCCGCCGATACGGCCAGGGAGAGCTTGTTGAGAATTCCCGGGGTGGGGTTTAAGACCGCGGATGTATTTTTATCGTTGGTGTACGAAAGGGGAAGCTTCGCGGTGGATACTCATATCGGGCGGATAGCAAAGCGGTGGAAGATGGTGAGGGGGAATGCCGCTTATGAGGAAACAAGGTTGGCCTTCGAAGGCGTGATTCCCCGGGGGAAGAGGCGAAGGGCGCATCTCGCCCTCATCGAATTCGGCAGGGAGATCTGCAAGGCCAGGGGGCCACGTTGTGCAATTTGTCCTGTCTACGCGGAATGTGAATGGGAGGGAAAGGGCGAATCCGAGGGTGGGGCCTAACGGTTTTTTACGAAATCCTCGTAAATGAGCTGAGCCATCAATTCCGCACTCGTCGGCTCTTCCTCGTGGAGATGGATCAAACCATCGGCCAGGGGTTGTGAACTAATCGGGCCTTCTCTGGGAAATTCTTCCGGGTTATCACAGAAGATAAGCTTTATTGACACTTGTACCCTCCAATCCAAAAAATTAAAGCATGCCAAAGCCCAATTGTCAATACTGAGGTCATGGCTTGAAGGGGTTGACAATGGTCTAAAGGCTGATTAACTGGGACGAGGACAATTTTGCTTTCTGATGGGAGGCCATCGTCCAGTGGGAATATCGATTGAATGGATTCCGTGGAGTCTAGCCGTAGGCGGTATACTATTCGCAAGTTTCGCCATATACTTTTTATGGCGAATTGTGCTGATAGGAACCGCATACAAGGCGAAGATGCTCTGTTCCAGCGTGTTCATATCCCGGCGAGATCCGGAGTCCGTGCTGAGTCAGGACTTGCTGGTTGATGGTTTATCAAGACTGAGGTACATCGATGCGGATATCGATTACCAGGAACAATCCGTCACAGCGAAGGTTTTGGGTTTCGCCAAACGAAGGGCCATCTTCCGGCCGGGACTCGGGTGCACCCTGGTGATCGACTCATCCGAGGAGGGAATCCGGTCACAGGCCAATCCCCTTGGGGGACTCCTCCATCCGACTCGGCAAGAACAACCCTGGCCCGTGGGGGAACTGGTATTAACGGGAAGACTCCCGCCTGAAGTTGATGTTTCGAGGCTTCGTGAGGCGGTTGATGCAGCCTTTTCAGAACCTGACCCGGATCGGCCTCGGCGGACGAGGGCCGCAGTTATCGTTTATAAGGGTCGCATCATCGCTGAACGTTACGCTGGAGGCTTCTCCCATGAAACCTCCTTTATCGGTTGGTCGATGACCAAGAGCGTGATAAATGCCTTGATCGGAATTCTCGTCCGCGAGGGAAAGCTCGCCATCCACGACCAGGCTCTTTTACCGGAGTGGCGCAAGCCGGGCGATCCCCGAAGTGACATTTCGCTCGACCAACTTCTACGGATGATGAGCGGACTCGAATTTGCCGAGGATTATAGCAAGCCCCTGAAGGATGTGGTTTTCATGCTGTTGGGGACTGGTGATATGGCAGCCTATGCAGCCAATAAGCCTCTGGAGGCAAAGCCCAATAGCAGGTGGCTCTATTCCAGCGGCAATACGAATATCATCGCTCGGATCATTTGCAATGCGATCGGCGGTACCAACGCGGATTACTTTGCGTTTCCCCGACGTGCTCTGTTCGACCGCATGGGCATGCACAGCGCAATCATCGAGCCCGATGCCAGGGGAACCTTTGTTGGATCATCCTTCATGTACGCGACCGCGCGGGATTGGGCGCGCTTTGGGCTGCTGTACCTCCAGGACGGTATATGGGAGGGTGAGCGAATTCTTCCCGAAGGTTGGGTTGACTACAGCCTAAGGCCGACGTCGCAATCTCCCGAGGGGCAGTATGGGGCCCATTTCTGGCTACAAGTCCCATCAGCGTCTAAGAGCGAAGCAAGTCCACCCCCTTCATTTCCTCCAGATATGTATGCCGCGGCAGGACATGAGGGCCAGTTTGTCACCATTATTCCATCCCGGAAACTGGTTGTGGTGCGCCTCGGCCTCAGCCGGCTGCCCGAATCCTGGGATCATGGATGGTTCCTCGCTGGGATCTTGGAAGCCATTTCGGACTAGAGAGTGATTGATGAGGATCAACGCGTGCGAAACTCAGCACGAAAGGTGAGAAAGGTGTGTACCTAAGTCCGCGGGGGCTTGGGGGAAAATCAGGGAACCACCGCTGCTGTTTCCATTCCCAAGCATTCTGTGGTTAAATATCGACGGCTTACTCTATCCATGTTTGTGGGGATTGCCTTGGGCAGGAAAAGACGACCTGAGCCTCGTGAGATCGACCGAGGGACGGTTCTGGAGCTGTTGAAGGGGGAGAACCGCCCGTTGGTGCTTCGGGATTTTGTCCGACGGCTCGACCTCACCCATGAGGAGAAGCGCGGGTTCAAAGTCCTCCTGAATGAGATGGCCTCTGAGGGCCAAATAATCAGGATCAAGGGGCGGAGGTACGGTTTGCCCTCGAGGTTGAAGGTGGTGGTAGGGCGCCTCCAGTGTCACGCCGATGGATACGGCTTCGTCGTCGTGGACAAGGGAAACGGACCCGATATATTTATCAAACCCGAGAATCTTGGGGAAGCCATGCACGGCGATCGGGTCGCCGTTCGACTGGAGGATATTAGGAGACGAAGGGGAAAGGCCAGGGAGGGTCGGGTTGTCCGTATTCTGGAAAGGGGGACCAAGAGAATTATCGGGAGGTTCATGCCCGGAGATGGATTCGGCCGGGTTGTCCCGGATGACGACCGGTACCTTTTCGAGGTCATCGTCCGCAAAAAGCACACCATGAGTGCCAAGAAAGATCAGGTGGTTATAACTGAAATTACCCAATACCCGACCATCGCGAGAAACCCGGAGGGAAGGGTTGTTCGCATCTTGGGCTATCCGCAGGACCCCGAGTTTATACCCCGGATCGTCATCGGCGCATACGATTTGCCTCATAAGTTCCCGGCGCCAGTACTTAAGGAGGCGAGGGCCATTCCTCAAGTAGTAAGCAATGAGGAAATCGCGGGAAGGGAGGACTTGAGGGATAAGCTGACCGTCACCATCGATGGGGAAAACGCCAGGGATTTCGACGACGCCGTCTCCATCGAGGGGGGGGATGGAGGGTATACCCTCTGGGTTTCCATATCGGATGTGGGCCACTATGTCAAACCCGGAACCCAGCTGAATAAAGAGGCCTATCGGAGGGGCACGAGCATCTATTTCCCCGACCGGGTGATCCCGATGTTACCCCCTGAACTCTCCAATGGAATTTGTTGTCTTCACCCTCACAGGGATCGGCTGACCCTGACGGTGGCTCTGCGTTTCAACGGGGAGGGGGACTTTGGGGATTGTGATGTCTTTAAAAGCGTGATCAGGAGCGATGCTCGCCTCACCTATAACGCAGTGAAGGGGATTCTGGTGGACCGAGACCCGGAGGAGATGGCGAGACATGAGGCGCTGGTTCCATCGCTAGAGGCCATGGAGAGGCTCTGCTCCCTCTTGACGGGAAAGAGTCGAAAAAGGGGAAGCCTCGATTTCGACCTTCCCGAGCCCGAGATCATCCTCGACCTTCAGGGGGAAACCCAGGAGATCATCAAGGCCGAGAGGAATTTCACCCATCAGATCATCGAGGAGTTCATGATCGCCGCCAATGAGGCCGTTGCCGCCAAGCTGACACAGGCCCGATTTACCCTTCTGTATCGGGTTCATGAGGAGCCCGATGCGGATAAGATCAATGACTTCAGGCGATTTGTCGCCCTTTTAGGATATCGGTTAAAAATGAGTAAACCACACGGGCCTCGGGAGTTCCAGCGGCTGTTGGAGGAGGTGAGGGGAAAGCCGGAGGAAAGGCTGGTTAATACGGTCTTGTTGAGGTCGATGAAACAGGCGCGCTACTCGGAAGAGAACCTCTCCCACTATGGGCTCGCCTTGAATTGCTATGCCCACTTTACCTCGCCCATACGAAGGTATCCCGACCTCCTTGTACATCGTCAATTAAAGAAGTTGATAGAGGCAAGTCAGCTCTCAAAGGGGGATTTTTCCCAGGAAGGGCAGCATCTTTCCCAGCGGGAGAGGGTGGCGATGGAAGCGGAAAGGGAGATCCTCAAGAGATATCGCGTGAAATTTATGGAGGAAAGGGTAGGGGAACAATTTGACGGCTTTATCAGTCAGGTTTCCCCCTTCGGGTTCTTCGTTGAGTTGGAGGAGCTTTTCGTCGAGGGTTTGGTTCATATCGCTAGTTTACCCGATGATTATTTTGTATACGATGAAAAGGGGTATCGCCTCATCGGGAAGCGCTCTAAGAAAACCTATCGGATCGGGGATCGGGTGCGGATTGTGGTAGATAGGGTAAATCCGGAGATGCAGCAGATCGATTTTCGGCTGATCGGGTGACGGGGTTTTCGATGGGGAACGGTGGAATCGCTTGCAAATCTCCTTGGTTGTTTAGAAAATATTTTCGTAATCGAACGCGCAATTTAGGGTGAAAACTGGACTTTCCCTAAACCTCCAACCTCTTAACCTCAACCTGCTGAGGAGTGATCAACCCCGAAGCACCGGACAGAGTGAAAAGCCCGGGGGATTATGGTACTTTTTAAGAAAAAGATTCGGGGGGTGGCATGAAGCCGGTTTATGGCGAGGTCATAACCAAGGTGCTCACCACCTACGATCACTGCAAGCGGTGCGAATTTATCTTCGATCCGCTGGATATCAACAGGAAGATCCACCATCGTGACATTAACGAGTACCCCGAAGAGGTAAAGGATGAGTTCCTCCGGCTCTCCGACTGGATCAGGGAACTAACGAGGTTGTACAAACATCGTATTCTTATCAGGGTTATCGATGCCCAATCGCCAATGGGAGTCCTCAAATCCTTTCGACATAGGGCGTGGAAATACCCGGCCTTTATCGTGAAAGGTAAGGACAAATACGTGGGTTGGGATCCGGAAAAGCTAGAGGCCCTGATTGATCGACACCTTTGAACATGGCAGGGGTAATCACTCGTGATTGAAACAGGGCTCGCGGCCTTTTTGTTGGACCGAAAAATTCGTTGACAATTCGGAGATGGATGCAATAATTCCTTTTACGTTGTGCAGAGGATTCGGGTCGTGATGTACCGCTTTCGATTGTTAAAATATCTAGCGTGGACGATTCTTCCCATGGCAATCGTATCCGTTCTCATGGGCTGTGACGAGCCGGGCTTTGGGCTGGGCGGCATAGAGAGCGAAATCGACGCATGCCAGTGGGCGGTGGTCCATCATGCTGCGGGTGAATTGAAAATATCCCCAGTGAAGGAATCAATGGAGGCCGTTATCGAAGTCCTGAAGGCCCATTCGGAACACTGGGCGCAGGAAGCCGGCCTCTTCCTTGAAACCGTCGAATTGGCGGACAAGGAAGTGGAAGATGCGGTGATAGCCCATAATAGTGACAAAGCTCTGCTTGCCCGGAGCCACATTGATTCAGCGATTTGGCTCCTGAGAAGTGCCCTGAAAGAGACTGAACGCCTTGGATTTAATCCCAATCTGGGAAATATGGATTCACCTGATTCTCCAATAATCATGGG
>DAOVIU010000055.1 GCA_030673585.1 Pseudomonadota bacterium
CTCGTCTCAATAGAGGAAGAAACGCTGAACTATGGGAATTCTTTTTGATACGGAGGAGCCCCGGTGCAATCGGGTTCGGCGGGCATTTAAGCCAGATAAGGGGAGGCAAGAAGTATGCTATCACAAATACCGATTAATCTTGGGAAGGCAGCAAAAGGGGATGTGGACAGGGAGATATTGAGGGCCGGGATAATAGCTGAGCTGGATGCGATAAATCTCTATGAGCAAATGGCGGCCATGACGGAAAACGAGAACATTAAAAAGATCCTTTTGGACATAGCCAGAGAAGAGAAGACCCACATGGGAGAATTTCAGGCCCTCCTGCTGAGAGAGGATCGAGAACAAGTTGAAGAACTGGAGGAAGGCAAAAAAGAAGTTGAAGAGTTAACGGGGAAGTAGGGAAGCCTGGTGTCCATGATTTCCCGTTACCGAATCGGGTCCTTGGAACTGCTTTTCGAATGGAGGAACATTCCATAGCTTTGGGAACTCCTCGATTTAGCGTATTGGAGCTCGTATTACAATCGCCCAGTGGATCGTTTTCGCCTTGCAATTTAGGCTCCATTACGGTATAGATATTAACAAAATTGCAAACGCAGAGATCAGGAATACCCTCGGAATGAATTGAGGGGCATACGGAGGAGTTAACCAAGGTTCAAAGGCCTTGGTTTCTTTTATAATCGCCGGTGACGCCGATGAGTCGAAATCTGAAATGGAAGTTACTGTTTATTCTCTTCATCATGGTAGTAGCCCTCGTCTATTTGGCTCCCTCGGTGGTCGGCGAATTGCCCGGATTCTGGGGTAAAATTCTGCCCCAGGATAAGATCCACCTGGGTCTAGATCTTCAAGGGGGAATGCACCTCGTCCTGGAGGTGGAGGGGCAAAAGGCCGTCGAGAGCTACGTGGAGAGATTGAGGGGAGATCTGAAGGAAGATCTGAAGAGAAAACGAATTTACACACCGGTGATTGAGCGGATCAACGGGGACCAGCTCTCCTTGGAAGTCCTCGGGGAAAAAGAGAAGTTCGACGAATACATCGAGAATAATTACCCGATATTAGAGGAGTTACATGCCGAAGACCAGGGGAAATACTACAAGGTTATTTTGGGAATGAAGAAAAGGCAAGCCGACGATCTGAAGCGATACGCCGTGGAACAAGCCCTTGAGACAATCCGGAATAGGGTCGACCAGTTCGGCGTCGCTGAGCCCGATATCAGCCCCCAGGGCTCAGACCGCATTCTCATCCAGCTTCCCGGAATAAAGGATCCCCAGAGGGCCCTTAGACTGATCGGAAGGACGGCCCTCCTCGAATTCAAGATCGTTGACGAGCAGAACAGTCCCCGAGAAGCCCTCAGGGGAAAAATGCCCGAAGGGGACATCATCCTCTACCAGAGGAAAGAGAACCCCGAAACGGGCAGGATAAGCAAAGTGCCCTTCCTTCTCAAGAAAAAGACACTCATGACTGGCGAGGTCCTCAAGGATGCCCAGGTGAGATTCGATGACTTCAATCAACCCTATGTGGCCCTGGAGTTCGATCCACGGGGAGCTAAAATGTTTGACCGTATCACGGCCAAGAACGTAAAGAAGAGGCTTGCCATCATCCTGGATGACAACGTCTATTCCGCTCCGGTCATTCAGGAAAGGATTTCGGGGGGAAGGGCCCAAATCACCGGCATATTTGACTTAAATGAAGCTAAGGATTTGGCCATTGTCCTCCGGGCGGGTGCCCTTCCAGCTCCCGTAAAGATCTTGGAAAATCGATCGGTAGGACCCTCCTTGGGAAAGGATCTCGTCGATAAGGGACTGAAATCCATCATCATCGGGGGAATTTTGGTCGTTTTCTTCATGGTAGTCTATTACAAAATTTCTGGAGCCATCGCTGACGTAGCCCTGATCCTCAACCTCCTTCTCATCATGGGGGCCTTGGCGGGTATGCGGGCCACCCTGACCCTTCCCGGTATTGCGGGCATCATCCTGACCATCGGAATGGCCGTCGACGCCAACGTTCTCATATTCGAGAGGGTCAGGGAGGAGCTGAGATTGGGGAAGACGCCCATAGCCGCCATAGATGGAGGATATTCCAAGGCATTTCTGACCATCATGGATGCAAACATCACTACCCTGATCGCGGCTGTGGTCCTCTTTCAATTCGGAACGGGGCCGGTAAAGGGCTTCGCGGTTACCCTGAGCATCGGCATCTTAGCCAGCCTCTTTACTGCCCTGTTCGTTAGCCGGGTGATCTTCAAAGCTCTCCTAGCCAAACGCGTGCTCAGGAGGCTCAGCATATAGCGGGAGCATCACATGGAATTCGTGAAACCTGGAACCAAGATCAACTTTCTGGGAGTTCGGAGAATCACCTTCGGCTTATCGGCCCTGGTCCTTGGGGCGACCATCATCTCCATCATCCTCCATGGCGGGCTCAATTACGGAATCGACTTCGCCGGGGGGACCCTGGTACAGGTGAAATTTTCGGAACCGACCCAGGTGGAAACCATAAAGGGAAATTTAGCATCCATCGGTTTGGACCGGAGCCTCGTCCAGCGCTTCGGAGAGAAGGCTGAGAACGAATACCTCATCCGAGTTGAAAGGTCGCTTTCGGATCTGGAAGGGTTGTCGGGTCAAATCGAACGGACTTTACAGGAGGCCTACGGAAAAGATGGGGTTGAAGTCAGGCGGACGGAGATGGTGGGACCAAAAGTTGGAAAGGACTTGAGGAGGAAGGGGATTTTAGCAATTATCTATGCATTGATCGGTATCTTGATCTACGTCACATGGCGTTTCGAATTCATATTTGCGGTTGGAGCCATCATCGCGTTAGCCCATGATGTCATGATTACCGTCGGGGTCTTTTCAATTACCAACAAGGAGTTCACCCTTCCCATTGTCGCCGCGATTCTGACCATCATCGGGTATTCCCTTAACGATACTATCGTTGTCTATGATCGAATAAGGGAGAACCGCAGGAAAATGAGAAGGGAGTCCTTCGCCACGGTTATCAATTCCAGCATAAATGAAACCCTTAGCCGTACGATCTTGACCTCCCTCACCACGCTCATCGTGGTGGTGATCTTGTTCATCTTTGGGGGCGGAGTTATTCACAACTTTGCCTTTGCATTGTTGGTGGGTGTGTTGGTGGGCACATATTCATCCATGTTTATCGCGAGCCCTATCATCTTGGCATGGCAGAAACGGAGATAGGAAAAACGTTACCACCGGAATATTGGAATAAAGGAATCCTGGAATGCCGGGTCAAGGGAAGGGAAAATAAGAGATCCGTTTTTTTCCGCTCTTGTTACCCACTATTCCATCAATCTATCATTCCATGTGGATGGTATAAGCCCATCACGTCCGGGTTAACGGTATTCTCCAAGGACTCAGGAGGATTCAAAAAGGGTACATCCCTTGACAATTGAGCTGTCATGATATACATTTTTGTTTTATTTTAGGGAGCGTTGGGCAACATGCGGACCGTTATGGCCAAGAGGGAAGATGTTCAAAGGGATTGGTATATAGTTGACGCCGAGAACAAGGTTTTGGGCCGTCTTGCCTCGGAACTCGCCAAAATTCTTCGCGGAAAGAATAGACCTGACTTCACCCCCCACGTGGATACCGGTGACTACGTCATCGTCATTAACGCGGACAAGGTAACCTTAACGGGGAATAAGTGGAAGGATAAGGTCTATTATCGCCACAGCGGTTATCCGGGGGGGATTAAGTCAATTACGGCGGAGGGTTTGAGGGCCAAAAGGCCCGAAGACCTGATTCGATTCGCGGTGAAGGGGATGCTTCCGAAGAACAGATTGGGAAGAAAGCTCTTCAAGAAGCTTAAGGTCTACGCGGGTGGCGAACATCCCCATCAAGCACAACAACCAAAGCCCATCGAGATCTGAATTCCATACGGAGATCGCTATGGCCGAAAAAAGTTACTATGGCACGGGAAAGAGGAAAACCTCCATTGCCAGGGTTTGGCTAAGGCCAGGGGAAGGTAACACGGTGATCAACAAGAGGCCGTTAGATAACTACTTTGGGAGGGAAACGGCCAAAATGGTCATTCAGCACCCCTTCGAGCTGACGGGAACTCAGAATCAGTTCGACCTGGTTGTAAATGTGACGGGAGGGGGTATGTCAGGGCAGGCTGATGCTATCAAGCACGGGATAGCTAAGGCCCTTCTTGTGTATGATAGCAATCTCAGGGATACCCTGAAAAAGGAGGGTTTTCTCACCCGAGATTCGAGGGTTAAGGAACGGAAGAAGTACGGAAAAAGGGGGGCGAGGGCCAGCTTTCAATACTCGAAAAGGTAATCCGGGAAACATCATGCGAAAGGGAGGTTATTCCCCTTTTTTCAGTGGGATAACGTCCCTTTTTGCGTATTATGAGGACTTCTTACAATAAGGGGAGAAGATATGTTGAGGGTGGCGATTTTCGGTTCCACTGGATATACGGGATTTGAATTGACCCGGCTTTTGATCGGCCATCCCGAGGTAGAAATCTCCGTTCTCACTTCGCGACAATACGCGGGAGAGTCCATCAGCGAGGTGTTCCCTTCCCTGAGGGGCCGAATCGAATCTCGATGTCGAAATGCATCGGTAGAGGAAGTGGCCCAGGAATCGGACTTCATCTTTACAGCTGTTCCCCATAAAACAGCTATGGAGGTTGTTTCTGGGTTTCATCAGAGGGGAAAGAGGGTCGTCGACCTCAGCGCTGACTTTCGCTTTCGAGATCCCCACGTTTACGAGAGACACTATCAGCCCCATGCCTGCCCGGAATTGCTGAGGGATGCGGTCTACGGGCTCCCCGAGCTATACCGTGAACGTATTAAGGGTGCGCAGATCGTGGGAAACCCGGGTTGCTATCCAATAGGGGCCCTTGTCCCCTTGATTCCCTTGATCAAACAGCAGGTCATCAAACACGAGGGGATCATTATCGACTCTAAATCAGGTGTCAGTGGCGCCGGCAGGGAGCTTTCCCTAGCCACCCATTTTTGCGAGGTAAATGAGGGCTTGAAGGCATACAAGGTTCTTGAGCATCGGCATTGCCCCGAAATCGAACAGGAGCTCAGTATACTCGTTGGACATTCCCTTTCGGTCCTCTTCACGCCACATCTCATTCCCATGAGCCGGGGGATCTTGACCACGATATACTGTGGACTCGCTCAAGAGGAAAGCACCGAGACCGTTTTGAAATGGGTTGAGGATTTTTACCGGGAGGAACCCTTCGTTCGGGTCTGCCCCTTGGGAAAATTCCCCAATACAATGGACGTGAGGGGATCGAACTTCTGCGACATCGGATTGAAGGTTGACCACCAGGGGGAAAGGCTCATCGCCATATCCGCCATCGACAACCTCATGAGGGGGGCATCCGGCCAGGCCATTCAGAATATGAATATCATGTGCGGCTTTCCGGAGAAGATGGGGCTCGAAGTTCCCAACCTTTATCCCTGAAATGGCCGACTATCCGTCCTTTATCATGGGTTTTATCTTCAATTTCCTGCCAGGCCGTAAAGACGATTCGTCGGTCACGCCGTTAAACTCCATGATCTCCTGGGCCCTCTCCGGCGCCCCGTAGAATCGCTTCGAGATGGAACGGAACGTATCCCCCCGCCTCACGGTATAAACCTTTAGCCGGTACAGGGAAATCCCTTCCGCCTCAGCTTTGGTGAGGAATCGAAAGCTGCTCATGACCTGGCGAAAAAAGGGCTTGGCTTGATCGAAATACGTGGCCTGGGTAATCCCGACAACCATAAAGCCCATTTTCCTCCTTACCACGTAGCCGATTTCGATGGCCAAGGGAATTCCGTTGCTGGATTTGGGATAGTAGAGGGCAATGAGGCCCTCCGATCCACCGATAGCCGCCCCGCTGGCGGAGACCCTCTTGAAACCGGATTGGGCCTCGAAGGATTGGGCAAATTGGCCGGGAGTCATCTCCGTTTCCAACTCGGAAACCAGCGTCTGGCAGTAAAAGTCCCTTGTGGGATGTTTCATGATTAAAGAGCCCCCTGCCTCCCCTCGCTCGATCTTCCAACCCCTGGGGCTGGAGATGGAAAATCGGTAGAACCTATTCCGGTAGAGGGTTTCCTCAATTACCCCATCTTTTTCCCCGGGACCGAAGACCAGGCCATCCAGGCGGGAGATATAATCGTCGGATCGGACTTTGAAATCCCTTCCTCGGCCCCCCCGTGCGAGCTCACGGGCTTGGGCATCGACCCTCTCGATTCGATCCTCGGTCAGGGGGTGGGTTCTAAAGATGACCTCCACGGCGCTGGGAGTCGTCTTATCCATCTTTTTAAGGGTCTTGAGAAATTCCATGCTCTTTGTGGGATCATATCCAGCCTTAAAGGCATACAGGCCACCGAGCTCGTCGGCCTGGTGCTCGTCACTGCGGCTGTATGTCTGGAGCGTAGCTGTCAGGAGGATGCTGCTTCCCTGAACAATCCCCTCGGATTCCGTGGCTATGGCAACTCCCGCCAGGATAAGCTGAGAGGCCATTGCCTTCTGAAGTCTCTTCACGCCGTGTCTGGCCGTAATATGTCCCGTCTCATGCCCCAGGACCCCCGCGAGTTCGGCTTCGCTATTGAGATGGACGAGCATTCCCCTGGTGATATACACGAACCCACCAGGCAGGGCAAAGGCGTTGATAAAGGGCTTATCGACTACCATGTATTGATAGTGGATGTTGGGCCGGTGAGATATCTTGGCGAGGCCCTGTCCGATGTTGTCGGCGTAGCGCTGAAGGCTTGGATTCTCGTACTTTCCATATTGTCGGAGCACTTCAGCATGGGCTTTCCTCCCCATTTCAACCTCATCGGCATCGCTGTAAATCATGATCTCCCGTTTTTTTGTGACCGGGTTTACGGCACACCCCCAAATCATCGCCGTGGCTGCGAGAAAAACTGTGAAGACGCAAGGGGCTTTATGGATTTTCACCTGAAACC
>DAOVIU010000145.1 GCA_030673585.1 Pseudomonadota bacterium
GAAGCCCTTTGATGCCGAGGTCTGCATTACCATCGCCAGGCCGGAAGAAGGGGGGATGAACACCTATATCTACCTGAAGGATATCACCGAGCGGAAGAAGATGGTAACCGAAATCGGCCAGACCAACGAGTTTTTAACCAAACTCATTGCCAGTTCCGTTGATGGCATTATCGCCGCCGATATGAAGGGGAGCATCATTATATTCAATAGGTCGACGGAAGAGCTCCTGGGGTACACGGCCAATGAGGTTATGGAGGAGTTCAATATCGTTGACCTCTACCCTCCGGGGGGAGCAAAGGAGGTTATGAGAAACTTGAGGAGCCAGGAGTACGGCGGAGTTGGAAAACTCACCCCTCAGCAGGTCACCCTCCTCAACAAATGCGGGGAGCCCATCCCCATTCAACTCTCCGCGTCGTTGGTTTACGACGAAGGGGGGAGGGAACTCTTCAGCGTGGGTTTTTTCACGGATCTCCGCCCCAGAATTGAGATGGAGAAACAGCTGCAAGAGACCCATCTCCAGCTGGTTAACTCGGAAAAGATGGCCTCTCTGGGCAAGCTGGCCGCTGGCATCGCCCATGAAATCAATAACCCCATGGGTGGAATCCTCATCTACTCAAGCCTCCTGATGGAGGCTTTGGAGGGAAAGGATGCGAAGAGGCAGGACCTGGAGAAGATCGTGCAGGAAGCTACGCGATGCAAGGAGATTGTAAAGAGCCTGCTGGAATTCTCCCGACAGACCGAACCCAAGATGGAACCCACTGATATCAATAAGGCCATCACCGATGACCTCTTTTTCCTCGAGAACCAGGCACTCTTTCACAATATCCAGATCGTCAAGAACCTGGAAACTCAGCTTCCCAGGGCTCGGGGGAATGCCAGTCAGCTCAAGCAGGTTTTCATGAATATCATTGTGAACGCCGCCGAGGCGATGCACGGGAGCGGCACCCTCACGATTACAACGGGCCTATCCGGCGACAAGGGGGAAATCTGGGTCGACTTTTCCGATACGGGGGAGGGGATTCCCCAGGAGAACCTTTCCAGAATCTTCGACCCCTTCTTCACCACCAAAGAGGTGGGGAAGGGGACCGGCCTTGGGCTGAGCACATCCTATGGAATTATCGATGGACACGGTGGTCGGATCGATGTCAAGAGCAAGGTGGGGAAGGGGACCACCTTCAGGATAGAGCTCTCCGTGGAGCCCGAGGATGCCGAATCTCTCTAGGAAAGGAATCGAGACAATGGAGACGAAGGAGACGGGAGTCAAAGGGATGGGGGAGATTATGGCCGCCATGGAACCATCCTTTCCGAACCTGGTAGCCGACAGGAGCGGGGAGAACCTCTTGGCCTGTTATCAGTGTCAGAAATGCTCCGCCGGGTGCCCCGTTGCCTATGCAATGGATGTCCTGCCGAATCAAATCATTCGTATGGTCCAATTCGGTCTCAGGGAGAGGGTCCTTAGCTCCAATACCATATGGATATGTGCATCTTGCTATACGTGCAGCGTTCGGTGCCCCAATGACATCGACATCGCCAAGATCATGGATGTTCTCAGGCACATAGCGTTGAAGTCGAAGGTTAAGCCAGCGGAAAAGGATATTCCCATTTTCCATTCGGTCTTCCTGGATTCCATAAAATCGAAGGGTCGAATCCACGAACTGGGCTTGATCTGGCAATTCAAGGCCAGGACCCGGGATTTCATGAAGGATGCGGCCCTGGGCTGGAAGATGTTCAGAAAGGGGAAGATCAAGCTTTTTCCCTCCAAGTTCGGCGGTGGGAGGGAGATAAAGGGCATCTTCAGTCGATTCGAAAAGGAGAAATGAGGTGAAAGAGCTCTCCTATTATCCCGGTTGCTCCTTGGATGGCACCGCTCGGGAGTACGATGAATCTCTTCGCAGTGTCTGCGAGATGATGGATATCAACCTCCACGAACTGGAGGATTGGACGTGTTGTGGGGCAAGTTCAGCCCACTGCACCGATGAGCACCTGGCAATCGAATTGGCCGCCCGTAATCTCGCTATAGCGGAAAGAGGAGATGGGGAACTGCTCGTCCCCTGTGTTGCTTGCTATAGCCGGTTCAAGGCGGCGGAAAAAGAGGTTCGAGAGCACCCGGAGTCGTGGGAAACTCCGTATCAGGGAAAGGTCAGAATCCGATACGCCCTGGATTTCTTCTGCCAGGACTCACTTCTGGATATGGTTGGGGAGAAGGTGGTTACGCCCCTATCCGATCTCAAAGTGGCCTGCTACTATGGATGCCTCAGCGTTCGGCCTCCCGATATGACCGGGGTGAAGCAGTACGAGGACCCCCAGTATATGGATCAATTGATGAGCACCCTGGGGGCGGAGCCCCTTCCGTGGTCTTACAAGACGGACTGCTGCGGAGCGAGCTTGGTTATGACCAGGACCGATGTCGTGCGGAGGCTTTCCCACGGTTTGTTGGAGATGGCCAAGGAAGCGGAGGCGGACTGTATCGTGACGGGATGTACGATGTGTCAGGCAAACTTGGATACTCGGCAGGAGGAGATCGGTAAGGAATTCGACCAAACATACGACCTTCCCATCTTCTATTTCACGGAGTTGATGGGCCTGGCCATGGGTCGCCGGGATGTGGGGAAATGGTTTAGCCGGCATCTCACCGACCCCACAAAAACTCTCAGTTCAAAGGGACTCATGAAGTGATTTTGATTTCATACGGATAACGGGTTGTTGCCGAAATCCCTGGAGCGAACATGAAAGAATTTTTGGTAACCATTCTTAGTGAAGTGAAACGGCCGCAAAGCCTTTGTTTGAGCCCGTAGGGCGAGTTTTTGGTTTGTAGTGAAGCGAACTTTAGAATGGTCAAAGATTCTTCTTAGAGAGCGAAAGGGTATTTGGGCAACAGTCCCATAAGGGTGAACCCTATGGGGGCAATCTCATCCCCTCATTCCGAAGCCGAAAAAGTGGGCGCGGTCCTCGTCGTCGGGGGAGGAATTGCCGGAATTCAGGCCTCCCTCGATTTGGCGGAATCGGGGTACTTCGTCTACCTCGTGGAATCCTCCCCGGCCATCGGCGGGGTGATGGCCCAGCTGGACAAGACCTTTCCCACCAATGACTGTTCCATGTGTATCCTCTCCCCAAAATTGGTGGAGTGCGGCAGACACCTCAACATAGAAACCCTCACCTACTCGGAGGTGTTGGACGTTCAGGGGGAACCGGGTCATTTCCAAGCGACCATTAGGAGAAAGCCGCGGTACGTGGATTCGGCGAAATGTACCGGCTGCGGAGAGTGTCCCGACGTTTGCCCCGTTGGGATTACCAGTGAATTCGATGAGGGCCTGGTGGACCGTAAGGCCATCTATCGCCCTTACGCCCAGGCGTTTCCCAATATCTTTACCATCGACAAGAGGGATCGGCCCCCGTGTATGATGACGTGCCCGGCCGGGGTGAATGTCCAGGGCTATGTCGCCCTGATCTCCCAGGGCAAATACGAAGAGGCCCTTCAGCTCATCTATGAAAACCTTCCCCTTCCGGGCATCCTGGGAAGGATATGTCACCACCCTTGTGAGGCGGAATGTAATCGGGCTTCCCTGGATGAATCCGTGGCCATCTGCGATTTGAAGCGGTTTGTGGCGGATCGAGCCGAGAAGAAGACGCCAGGGAAGAAGGAGGAGAGGCTGGAGAGGGTAGCCGTCATCGGTTCCGGGCCCGCTGGATTGAGCGCAGCCTACTACCTGTCCCTGGAGGGGTATCGGGTAACCGTCTTCGAAAAGCTTCCGTCCCCCGGGGGGATGTTGCGCACGGGTATTCCCGAATACCGCCTTCCCCGGGATGTGCTTGGCGGGGAAATCGAGTTCATCCAGAGCCTTGGTGCCGAGATTAAGACGAATACCTCGGTCGGAAAGGACATAACCATAGAGGAGCTCTTCTCCCAGGGATTCAAGGCTCTCTTCATAGCGAGCGGTGCATACACGGATCTCAGGCTGGAGATCCCGGGCGAGGACGGTCAGGGGGTAATCCCCGGGTTGGTCTTTCTCGGGATGATCAATTCAGGCCAGGGGGTCCAGATCGGGGTGAGGACGGCAATCATCGGTGGCGGCAACGTGGCCATCGATGCGGCCAGGTCGGCCCTCCGAAGTGGCGCAAAGGAGGTGACCATCCTCTACAGGAGATCCCGGGAGGAAATGCCCGCCAACGATGAGGAGATCGAGGAGGCCCTTTCGGAGGGTATTGAGATCCAGTACCTTACAGCACCGAGCGAGATCATTCCCAAGGGAAAGGGGGGAGTGGAGGTCCGCTGTATTCGGATGAGGTTGGGGGAGCCCGATGAAACGGGAAGGAGACGCCCTATCCCCATCGAGGGCTCGGAATTCTCCGTTGAAATCGATACGGTTATTCCCGCCATCGGCCAGGCCCCGGATCTGACCTTTCTTTCCCCGGAGGTGGGGATCGAGCTGACGGAGGGCGGGAGATTACCAATTGATCCCGTCACCCTTCAGACCTCCCGGGAGGGGATCTTCGCGGGAGGAGATGCCGTTACGGGGCCAGCTTATGCTATCGAGGCGGTTGCAGCGGGGAGGGAAGCGGCCATCTCCATCCATCGGTATCTCAACGGGCAGGACCTGAAAGAGGGACGGGAACCGTCTTCGTGGGAAAGGGCCAACGTTGACGATCTGTTGGCCGGGGCCCAGAGGATTCCCAGGGAGAGGCCAGCCCTCCTTCCTCCCGAGGGGAGAAAGGGTGATTTCCAGGAGGTGGAGCTGGCCCTTAACGAGGATGAGGCTTTAAGGGAGGCCGGGCGCTGTCTCAACTGTGGACTCTGTTCGGAGTGCCTTCAGTGTGTCTCCACCTGTAAGGCTGAGGCCATCGACCACGGTATGGGGGAGGAGATCTTCGATATCGAGGTGGGATCGGTGATCCTGTCCCCGGGGTTCGACGAGTTCGATGCGGCGGGACTGGCCAGCTATGGGTACGGCCGGTATCCCAACGTGATCACCAGCATCCAATTCGAGCGCACCCTGAGCGCTTCGGGTCCTCATCAGGGAGCC